>NZ_JAIWYK010000421.1:0-32345 GCF_022030075.1 Anoxybacillus sp. LAT27 | reverse complement strand
GCATTGGCGAAACAAAAAGCTGCGGAGACAGGGGAAATAAGCGAAGAAGAATTGGCGAAGAAAAAAGCGGCAGCAGCGAAAGCAAAAGCAGCAGCGGCCGCAAAAGCGAAAAGTGTAGATGTTAGTGAACAGAAAGAGGAAGCACCGTCGCCAAATCAGCCATATCTCGACAAATACGTCAAAGTGATTGAAGAACATCTCGGAGCAGAGGTGCTAGAAAACGCTTACATCAACCGGTTGTCGAAAGACGTACCAACGCTTGTTGCTAAAAAAGATACATATTATAAAGTGGCTGAGTTTTTAAAATATAACGAGCAACTAAGTTTTGATTATTTATCCGAATTGCACGGAACGGATTTTCAAACACATATGGAAGTGTACGTCCACTTGTATTCTTATAAAAATCGCCAGTCCGTTGCGTTGAAAGTAAAAATAGATCGCGACAATCCGGTCATTGACTCGCTTGTTCCGCTTTGGCCAGGGGCAAATTGGCCGGAGTGCGAGGCGTACGACTTGCTTGGTATTCGTTTTGAAGGCCATCCAAACCTCATTCGCATTTTCTTAGGGGAAAATTGGGTCGGCTACCCGCTCCGGAAAGATTACGAACCGTACGATATGGAGGGTTAGAGCGTGCTGAGAACAGAGGAGATGCTTTTAAACGTCGGACCGCAACATCCGAGCACGCATGGCGTGTTTCGCCTCGTGCTGAAAATTGATGGGGAAATAATTAAAGAAGCGACTCCCGTCATCGGTTATCTTCATCGAGGGACAGAAAAAATTGCGGAAAATTTGCAGTATACACAAATCATTCCGTACACAGATCGCATGGACTATTTATCCGCGATGACGAACAATTACGTTATTTGTCACGCAGTAGAAACGATGATGGGTATTGAAGTGCCAGAGCGCGCAGAATATTTACGTGTTTTAGCGATGGAGCTTGGCCGCATTGCGAGCCATCTCGTTTGGTGGGGTACGTATTTGCTTGATATTGGTGCAGTCAGCCCGTTTTTATATGCGTTTCGTGAGCGGGAAATGATTATTAATTTATTAAACGAACTATCAGGCGCGCGCCTAACGTTTAACTATATGCGTGTCGGCGGCGTGAAATGGGATGCGCCAGATGGATGGATCGACAAAGTGAAACAGTTCGTTCCATATATGCGCAAGCAACTAGAAGGTTATCATGAGCTAGTGACGGGAAATGAAATTTTCCGCAACCGTGTCATCGGCGTTGGTAAATACACGAAAGAAGAAGCGTTAGCTTATTCGTTAAGCGGCGTCAATTTACGTTGTACCGGTGTGAAATGGGACTTACGAAAAGATGAACCGTATTCCATTTACGACCGCTTTGATTTTGATGTACCTGTACGAACAGAAGGGGATTGTTTCGCCCGTTATGAGTGCCGTCTCGCCGAAATTGAGCAATCGCTTCGCATTATTGAACAAGCGTGTGAGCAGTTTCCAAGTGACGGTGAGATTATGGCGAAAGTGCCGAAAATTATTAAAGCGCCACCGGGCGAAGCGTATGTGCGCATCGAGTCGCCGCGTGGCGAAATTGGTTGTTATATTGCGAGCGACGGGAAAAAAGAGCCGTACCGCTTAAAATTCCGTCGACCGTCATTTTACAATTTACAAATCCTTCCGAAACTATTAAAAGGGGAAAATATCGCAAATTTAATTGCGATACTTGGCGCGATTGATATCGTGCTTGGGGAGGTCGATGGATGATGATGGAACAACTTTTACAGTCGACGCCGAGCTGGACGAATGTGGCCATTTTCTTTGCGATTGGCGTCGGGCTGTTGCTCGTTGTGTTAGGGTTTGTCACGTACGGCATTTTAGCGGAACGAAAAGTGATGGGATTTATGCAAGGGCGCATCGGTCCAAACCAAGTGGGCGGACGTTGGGGATTACTTCAGACGGTCGCTGACGTATTAAAATTGTTGTTAAAAGAAGACACCATTCCGAAAGCGGCTGATCGACCGTTGTTTATTTTAGCACCGGTCATTGCGTTTGCCCCTGCGTTTATGGTGCTCGCAGCGTTGCCGTTTACGGATGCGTTACAATTTGCCGATATTGGTGTCGGGCTGTTGTATTACATTGCCGTTTCGGGATTGACGACGATCGGGGTTGTCACGGGCGCATGGGCGTCAAACAACAAATATGCCCTGCTTGGGGGCATGCGCGCTGCAGCGCAAATGATTTCATACGAAGTGCCGCTTGTCATGTCTGTTATTGGTGTCATTTTGTTGTCGGGAAGCTTAAACTTAAACGACATTGTCGACGCGCAAAAAGAAGTTTGGTTTATCGTTGTGCAGCCGATCGGATTTCTCGTCTTTTTGATCGCTGCTGTGGCGGAGTTAAACCGGACGCCGTTTGACTTGCCAGAAGCGGAATCAGAGCTTGTAGCAGGTTTCCACGTTGAGTATTCTGGCTTCCGTTGGGCGTTTTTCATGCTTGCAGAGTACGTGTACTTTTTTGCGATGGCGGCATTAACGACGGTACTCTTTTTAGGAGGATGGCACCCGCTTCCGTTTCTTGACTTCATTCCAGGTGCCGTTTGGTTTGCGTTAAAGTTTAGTCTTGTCGTCTTTTTATTCATTTGGTTTCGCATTACGTTTCCGCGTGTGCGTGCCGATCAATTGATGGAGTTTGGCTGGAAAGTGTTATTGCCTGTTGCACTCGTCAACATTTTTGTAACAGCGCTTGTGAAACAACTATTTTTTTAAATAAAAAGGTGGGTGGGCAGAAATGCTCGGTTTAATGAAAGGATTAGCGTATACGCTGAAAAACTTAACAAAAGAAAAAGTGACGTACGATTATCCGAATGAACCGCTTCCGCTTCCGGATCGCTTTCGCGGCATTCAAAAGTTTTATCCGGAAAAATGTATCGTTTGCAATCAGTGTGCAAACATTTGCCCGACCGACTGTATTCAACTGACGGGCAAAAAACATCCGGACCCGACGAAAAAAGGAAAAATTATTGATACGTATGACATTAATTTTGAAATTTGCATTTTATGCGACTTATGTACGGAAGTATGTCCGACAGAGGCGATTGTGATGACGAACAACTTTGAATTAGCAGAATATAGCCGCGATGAATTGTTTAAAGATTTAACATGGTTAGATGAAAATGATACGAACGTGCGGAAGGTGAATAAGCCATGAGTGGACAATATATTGCGTTTTTCGTTCTTTCGCTCATTGCGCTCGGCGGCGGCATTTTTATGTTAAATTTAAACAAAGTCGTCCATATGGTCGTCGCGCTCGTCTTTACGTTCGTCAGCATCGCCGGCATTTACGTACTTTTATCAGCTGAATTTGTCGCAGCTGTTCAAGTGCTTATTTACTCTGGCGCCATTACAATCATTATGTTATTTGGCATTATGCTGACGCGCCATCAAGATGACGGCCAATCGACAGGTAGCCCGCTTCGCAAAGCGCTCGCTTTGCTTGGGACGGTTGCTTTTGGTGCTGTGATGTACGTCGGCATTCGCACGCTCGACTTTGGCAGCGAAGCGGTTGGACTTCATGACAAAAATACGGAACAAATCGGAATTGCGATGTATTCGAAATATGTCATTCCGTTTGAACTTGCCTCTGTTTTGTTGCTTGTCGCATTAATTGGCGCGGTCATTTTAGCGAAAAAAGATGATAAGGAGGCGGGAGAATGAATGTACCGTTATCCGCCTATCTCGTATTTGCGCTTATGTTATTTTGCATCGGGTTGTATGGGGCGCTAACAAAACGCAATACGGTAATCGTGCTCATTTGTATTGAACTCATGTTAAATGCCGTAAACGTCAACTTAGTCGCATTTAGCAAATACGGGATGAATCCAGGCATTACAGGTCAAGTATTTTCGCTCTTTACGATTACTGTTGCCGCGGCAGAAGCAGCGGTCGGATTAGCCATTTTAATTGCGCTATATCGCAATCGTAAAACGATTCATATTGATGAAGTCGATTCGATGAAACGATAAAGGATGGGGAAACAAAGGGGTTATATTATAAATGCACCTGAAAAAGGGGATGATTGAACGATGATGGAAAACGCATGGCTCATACCGCTTTTTCCGTTCGTATCGTTTGTTGTGCTGCTTGTTGTGGGCAAGCAGCTAAAAGAACGAAGCGCGTATGTCGGAATGTTGTTGACGTTTCTTTCGCTCGTTTTGGCTCTCGGGACGTTGTACGAGCGGTGGACGGCACCAACATACAAACAAGCGTACACATGGCTAACAATTGGGGATGTGGATATAACGGTCGGATTTGAGGTGAATGCATTAAATGCATTAATGCTCGTTGTCGTATCGCTTGTTAGTTTTCTCGTACATACGTATGCGAAAGGATATATGCACGGGGATGAGCGCTTCTCGGTATTTTACGCCTATTTAGGCTTGTTTACGTTCGCGATGCTCGGACTTGTTGTATCACCGAATGTACTACAAACGTACATTTTTTGGGAGCTTGTCGGTCTCGGTTCGTTCTTATTGATCGGATTTTATTTTTACAAAGAAGAAGCGAAAGCGGCAGCGAAAAAAGCGTTTATTATGACGCGCATCGGGGATGTCGGTTTATTAATTGGTATGATTTTATTGTTTCTCGAAGTAAAAAGTTTTGAATATGAGACGATTTTTGCGGCGTTGCAAAACGGAGATATTTCCGCAACGATTGTGACGTTAAGCGCTATTCTCATTTTTATTGGGGCAGTTGGAAAATCGGGTCAATTCCCGCTTCATACGTGGCTTCCAGATGCGATGGAAGGTCCGACGCCTGTATCAGCGTTAATTCACGCTGCAACGATGGTCGCTGCAGGGGTATATTTAGTCGCTACGTTGTTCCCGCTTTATGAAGCGAGTGAAGTAGCGATGACAACCGTTGCTTATGTTGGTGGATTCACCGCTATTTTTGCGGCATCGATCGGCCTTGTGCAAACGGACATTAAACGCGTGTTAGCTTATTCGACAGTTAGCCAGCTTGGCTACATGATGTTGGCGCTCGGTTCAGCCGGGTATGTCGCAGGTGTGTTTCATTTAATGACGCATGCATTTTTTAAAGCGTTGCTCTTTTTAGCCGCAGGTAGCGTCATTCATGCGGTACATACGCAAAACATTGAACAAATGGGTGGACTATGGAAAAAAATGAAATGGACCGCTCCGCTTTTTTTAATCGGAACGTTAGCCATTAGTGGATTTCCGTTTTTCTCAGGTTTTTTCAGCAAAGATGAAATTTTAATTGCCACGTGGACGCACGGACATGTCGGTTTATTTGTTGTTGCTGTTATTGCGGCCTTTTTCACAGCGTTTTATATGTTCCGTTTATTTTTCCTCGTGTTTGTGGGAGAAGCGAGAACGAACAATCGCGATGTGCATGAATCGCCAACTGTCATGGTGCTACCGATGATCGTACTCGGTGTGCTCGCAGTCGTTTCTGGTTACGTTCAAACACCGTGGGGTGCCTTTTTAGGCGAATGGTTGACAGAAGGAACGAATTGGCATGCGCATACAGAAGGTCCAAGTTGGATTATGATTGTAGCGACTGTTGTTTCTTTATGTGGCATGGCTCTTGCGTGGCTCATATATGGCAAACGTGCGATTGCGCGCGACTGGCTATCGTCACGTTTCCCAATGACGTACAACGTGCTTATGAACAAATATTACATCGACGAGTTTTACGGACTTACTGTTATTCGTGCCGCATCTTTTGTTAGCTTGTTATTTGAGTACATTGATCGTTTCCTCGTTGAAGGGGTGGCTCAGCTATTTGCGGCAACAGCGCGTGGCATTGGCCGAATCGGCTCACGTTTACAAAACGGTCAAGTACAAATGTATGGCACAGTAACGATTGTCGCTTTAGCGATTCTCGTCGTCATTTTTGCGGTGACAGGGGGGTATTTATAATGCAGCCGTACTTTTTATCGCTCTTAATTTTCTCCCCGCTTTTAGGCATACTCGTTCTTTCGCTCTTTCCGAAAGAACAAGAAAAAGCGATCAAATGGCTCGGCGTTTTAGCAACGCTGCCATCGTTATGTTTATCGCTGTTTGCGTTTTGGCAATATCGAAACGGTTATGATATAAGCAAGTTATCGGAAAAGCGATCGTGGATTCAATTTGGTGATTTTCCGTTTTTGAAAGAGACGGATTTTACTGTCGCTTACGAACTTCATGTGGACGGCTTTGCGCTTGTGATGATCGTGTTAACGACGATTTTAGCGACGCTTGCGGCGATTGCTTCTACGTCTATTCAAAAAGAATGGAAAGGATATTTTCAACTATTTTTACTGCTTGAAATCGGTATGCTCGGCGTGTTTGCTGCAAGCAACCTTGTGCTCTTTTTCATCTTTTTCGAGCTGACGCTTATTCCGATGTTTTTCTTAATCGGAAAATGGGGATATTTCGAAAAAGAAAAAGCAGCGTACAGCTACTTAATTTATAACGGTCTTGGTTCAGCCGTCTTATTGATCGTCATTGCGGTATTGTTTGCACGTACCGGTACATCGAATATAGCAGAGTTGCGTTACATATTAACTAACTCATCGGTACAAACGATTTCGCCAATTTCCGACGATCTTCGTTACGGACTATTTTTAGCATTGCTCGTTGCCTTTGGGGTAAAATTGCCGATTGTGCCGCTTCATCGTTGGATGTTGCGCGTACACGTTCAAGCGCCACCGTCTGTTGTTATGCTACACGCAGGGGTGTTGTTGAAAATTGGTGCATTCGGTCTTGTTCGCTTGGCGTTCGGATTATTTCCCGGGCAATTCCAACAATTTTCGACATGGCTCATCGTGCTTGGTATAGTCAACTTGTTGTACGGTGCGTTTTTAGCACTTAGACAAACCGATTTTAAAATGGTACTTGCTTACTCGAGTGTGTCACATATGGGAATTGTATTGATCGGTCTTGGTTCGCTAAACGAGGCAGGAATACAAGGAGCTATTTTCCAAGCGGTGTCACACGGGTTTATCGCTGCATTTTTATTCTTTTTCGTTGGCGTCATGTACGAAAGAACGCGTACAACAACGCTTGCTCGTTTAGGGGGGCTAGCGAAGACGATGCCGTACGTATCCGGGTTTATGCTTGCGGGCGCGATGGCTTCGCTCGGGTTGCCGGGAACGTCCGGATTTGTAAGTGAGTTTATGGCGTTCGTTGGTGCATTTCAAGCAGCGCCTTGGCTCGCTGCGATCGGTACGCTCGGCATTATTATGACCGCGGTATATTTGTTGCGAGCTGTACTTCATATGACGTTTGGGCAAACAGCGGTGACGAACGTCCGCGATTTACGTGGCATCGAATGGGTGCCAGCGATCAGTTTACTGTTACTCATTATCATCATCGGGGTATATCCGAGCCTATTAGCGATGCCGTTACAAACGACGATTGAAACGATGATGAACGGGTTAGGGGGTTGATGAGATGGATTTTGAAACATTACTTAGCTATGAATGGGGCGTCATGATGCCGGAATTTATTATTCTCGGCGTAGCCGTTGCGCTCTCGCTCATCGACCTATTTATGCCAGAAAATCGCAATCGGCAGCTGCTTGGCTTATTTGCTTTCGTTGGCATCGCTGTCTCATTCGTATCGCTCCTTAGCTTATGGACGAGTGATGTCACATCCATTTTAGGAGACACGTTCCGCCTCGATTCGTTTGCGAAATCGTTTAAAGCGTTATTGCTGATCGGAAGCGCGCTCGTTTTATTACTTTCGATTCACTACGAACCGAAAGAGCGCATCGCATATCGCGGCGAATTTTACTACTTATTTTTAACGGCGCTTCTCGGCGCGATGATGATGGCATCAAGTGGCGATCTCATTACATTGTTTGTCGGTCTTGAACTATTGTCGATTTCTTCTTATATTCTCGTCGCCATTCGGAAAAAACATACATTAGCGAATGAAGCGGCGTTGAAATACGTCATTACCGGAAGTATCGCAACAGCGATTACGCTATTTGGGATGAGCTATATTTTTGGTTTTACCGGGTCGACAAATATAAAAGAAATTGCCGTACAACTTGCGAGTACGTCCGATGAAAATCATCAATACGTTTTATCGCTCGCCTTTTTGCTTACGTTTGTTGGATTATCGTTTAAATTAGCATCCGCTCCGTTTCATATGTGGGCGCCTGATGTATATCAAGGTGCAACGACGCCCGTTGTTTCGTTTTTAAGCGTTGTTTCTAAAACAGCTGGATTTGTCATTGTGTTGCGTGTTATCGTTTCCGTCTTTGCGCAAACACCAGCGGGAAGTTCCGCTTCGATGCTTATGACGTTTGCGCCATATATCGCCTTTTTATCGGGTGCAACGATGATTATCGGCAATACGATTGCCCTTCGACAACGAAACGTGAAGCGTATGCTCGCATATTCAAGCGTGGCGCATGCTGGATATGTATTAGTTGCTTTTGCGAGCTTGTCGATGTTTATGTTTGAAGCTATTTGGTTTTACTTATTAGCATATGTATTTATGACGATCGGTGCATTTGCTATTTTGCAAGTCGTCTCTCAACATCATGATGATGAAGATATAAGCATATTTGCCGGTTTGTACCGCCGCTCGCCGCTTATGGCGATTGCGATGACAATCTTTTTACTATCGCTTGCAGGTATCCCAGGGACAGCTGGATTTATCGGGAAAATGAATATTTTCCTCGGCGCATTCGTCGTGGAGCCGGCACATTACGTGCTTGCGTCGATTATGGTGATCACAACGGTCATCTCTTACGTATATTACTTTGGAATTTTCGTCCAAATGTTTTTCCGACCAGTCGAACATACGCACCGATTAGAGTGGCCACCTGGGGTTATTGCGGTTGTCGTTATTTGTATCATCGGCACCGTTTTATTAGGGGTGTTTCCAAACATCGCTTACGATTTCCTTGCACCGTTTGAACATTTTAGCGATTTTCTTCAATAAGACGTATAATGGAAGGGGTTTACCCTTCCATTTTCTTTTGTAAAAGGAGGAATAAACGTGGAAGTATTCGGACAAGAGGCGTTAATTAGTTTACTTTCTCATTTATTTTTTATTACGGTGACGTGGTGGACGTTACAAGCGGTTCGACTTGAAGTCATTTTCAAACCAAATCGTATCATTCAAGCGCGCGTCTTTTACATTTTAATTACGATTGCCATTGGCTCATTAGTGAGCAACTTCTTTTTAGATTATTTACGCTGGTCACGCCAATTACCATTTTTACTTTAAGCGCGAGCGTTGTCGATTTTTTTCACGTATGTTCCCTTCCGATCTGGCAACAATAAAGCTAAGGAGAGGGAGGGGAAAAAAGATGAGAAAAAGATGGTTGGCACTCGTTATGTTTTGTTTGTTATTAAGTGGTTATCGGATGTATGATGATGGACGTGTCGAAAGAGAAATAACGAAAATAAACGACATGCTCGGCGTATTTGACGCTCATCATATTTACCTCAAACGATGGAACGTCTACGCCAAAGAGCAAGTACTTACCAATGACCCTCACAACTGGATCCAACAATACGTGAGAACATGGTCCTCTTTTCGTTGGACGGTTGAACCGCACAAGATGATTGGCAAACGTGAAACCTCCGCTTACGTTGAAACGATTCAACTTATCACGGTCGCTCATCATCCAGCTGTCCTTGTTTTATACGAAGCAACCGGTTCAACGTGGAATAAACAACTCGAACGCACGCTCGTCCGACAAACGACAAAATTATTCGAAAAACCTACATTTTTCACTTGTATTACAGGGGAATTCGATGATAAGATGAAAGGTGTTTTGTTTGACAAGGCGGTTCGCTTGCTTGCTTCATTTCAAGCGCAACCGATCGAATCATTGCGTGAAGAGACATTTGTCTCCGTCTCAGCATATACTGAGCAGTGGAAGACATCACTTTCTGTCGGACAACAACAAATGAATCTTCAACTGGCGTTACGACAAAACGGATTGGGCGCGCGAACGACCGTTGTCATTGGCACCCCAATCATAACAGCTGAATATTAATATAGAGACTTTGGACGCGGAGGGGAATGCCTTGGAAAAAATCATCGTCCGCGGCGGGAAGCGGTTGAGTGGCACAGTGAAAGTGGAAGGTGCGAAAAACGCTGTGTTGCCTGTCATCGCCGCAACATTATTAGCGAGTGAAGGAAAGAGCGTCATTTACGATGTACCTGAACTCTCCGATGTATATACGATTAGTGAAGTGTTGCGTCATTTACAAGCGGACGTAACGGTTGGCAACAACAAAATTGTCGTTGATGCATCTGGAGAGCTAAGCATTGAAGCTCCTTTTGAATATGTACGAAAAATGCGCGCATCTGTATTAGTGATGGGACCGTTGCTTGCGCGTAAAGGCCGCGCGCGCGTGGCGCTACCGGGCGGCTGTGCGATCGGATCACGCCCGATTGATCAACATTTAAAAGGATTTGAAGCGATGGGTGCGACCGTAAAAATCGGGAACGGTTTCATCGACGCTGAAGTAAATGGAAAGTTACGCGGTGCGAAAATTTATTTAGACTTCCCGAGCGTTGGTGCGACGGAAAACATTATGATGGCGGCCGTGTTAGCTGAAGGCACAACGATCATCGAAAACTGTGCGAAAGAACCAGAAATCGTTGACTTGGCAAACTTTTTAAACGCCATGGGTGCGAAAGTGCGCGGGGCTGGAACAGGCACGATTCGCATTGACGGTGTTACTACATTATATGGTGCTGAGCATACAGTTATTCCTGATCGCATTGAAGCCGGAACGTTTATGATTGCCGCTGCCATTACAGGCGGAAACGTCCTTGTACAAGGTGCGGTGCCAGAACATTTAACGTCGTTAATCGCAAAGCTCGAGGAAATGGGTGTCACGATCGTTGAAGAAGATAGCGGTTTGCGCGTCATTGCGCCAGACAAATTAAAAGCGGTAGACGTCAAAACGATGCCGCATCCCGGCTTTCCAACAGATATGCAATCACAAATGATGGCGCTATTGATGAAAGCAGAAGGCACAAGCATGGTAACCGAAACGGTATTTGAAAACCGCTTTATGCATGTCGAAGAATTTCGTCGCATGAATGCTGACATGAAAATTGAAGGCCGTTCGGTCATCATTAACGGCCCATGCAACTTGCAAGGGGCGGAAGTAGCCGCAACGGACTTGCGTGCAGCTGCTGCGCTTATTTTAGCCGGGCTAGCAGCGGAAGGATATACGCGCGTAACGGAGCTGAAGCATTTAGATCGCGGTTACGTTCGTTTTCATGAAAAGTTAGCCGCTCTAGGTGCTGACATCGAGCGTGTCCGCGAGGATGTCGATACGGCACAAACACAAATGACAGACGTTGGATGAACATAAAAGCGACCGTTTGCGGAGGCGAATGGTCGTTTTTTGCATATATGCTTGTCCCCTCGCATACAGTTTAGTAATGACAAAGGGGGGATCGGATTGCGACAATGGATCATCGTAACAATGACATTATTTACACTTATTTTACTTATTCCTGCGTTAGTCGTTTTAGCGTTTGGGGAAAAGCAGAGCACACCCCTTTCGGCCGAACCGAAGCATGTTCAAGCGCGCGATGAACCGATCGTGGAAGTGGCGGTATACCGAAGTAAAGAAAAAAAGGTCGAACGGCTTCCGCTTGAACAATATGTCGTTGGCGTCGTAGCGGCAGAAATGCCAGCGGAATTTGAAATGGAAGCGTTAAAAGCTCAGGCGCTTACCGCAAGAACGTATATCGTGAAACAGCTTATGCATAACCAGCCGATTCAACTACCCGAGGGAGCAAACGTCACTGATACCGTTATGCATCAAGTATATTATAACGACGAGCAATTAAAAGAAATGTGGGGAATTAGTTACGAATGGAAAATAAAAAAAATTAAAGAAGCGGTCGAGGCAACGAGAGGACAAATTTTAACGTACAACAACGAGCCGATTGAAGCGGTGTTTTTTTCGACAAGCAATGGCTATACGGAAAACTCAGAAGCGTATTGGCAAAACGCGTTTCCGTATTTAACGAGCGTTGAAAGCCCGTGGGATGAACAGTCGCCAAAGTTTTACGAACAAGTGACGTTATCGGTTCGCGAATTTGAACAACGGCTCGGTGTGAAACTGCCAAAAGACGGATCCGTTGGAAAAGTGCTTGCACGCACGCCGGGAAAACGCGTCGCTCTTGTTGATATTAACGGGAAACAGCTCACTGGTCGTGACGTGCGCGAAAAGTTGCAGTTAAAATCAACCGATTTTACGTGGGAGAGGAAAGGAAATAACATCGTCATTACGACGAAAGGATACGGTCACGGCGTCGGGATGAGTCAATACGGGGCGAACTTTTTAGCGAAACAAGGAAAAACGTATAAAGAGATTGTCAAATATTATTATCAAGGGGTACAAATTCACGATATATCGCTTGTCGCTTCAAAATTTTGAAGCGGCAAATTTTTTTATTTTTACGTGTATAAATGTGCTTCTTTCTGTTCACAATGGTTGCTGAGGTGATGAACATGAAAGAAGAAAACAAAAAAGTTTCAAAGTTGTTCCGTAAACGATGGATTGTTCCTTCCGTTTATTTGTTAAGCGCAGCGCTTATTTTAACAGGTGTGCTTTGGTTCCAAAACAAAACAAACGATATCGTCCAGCCACCTGTCGATGAGCAAACAGAACAAGGAACGGCGGTGAATGAACCAGAATCTGTTCCGGTACAACAAGCGGTTGAACAAATCATTATGCCTGTCCTTGATCCAAACGCTGTTGAAATCGCAAAACCATTTTACGATTTTCATGCATCAGCCGAAGAACAAGAAGCTGCTCTCGTCTCTTATAATGATGAATATTATCCGAACAAAGGTGTCGACATCGCGATGAAAAACGGCGAAAGTTTTGATGTGACCGCATCGTTAAGCGGAACAGTCGTCAAAGCAGAAAAAGACCCGCTCTTTGGCTACGTCGTTCATATTCAACATGATCGCGGCGTTGTGACGGTATATCAATCATTAAAAGACGTACAAGTGAAAACAGGCGACACAGTAAAACAAGGACAAGTGATCGCAAAGGCAGGCACAAGCGAGTTTAATAAAGAAGCAGGCGTCCACGTCCATTTTGAAATTCGAAAAGACGGACAAGCGGTGAACCCTGTCGCTTACTTCGATCAACCGCTAAGCGCATTAGAAAACAAAGAACAACAAACAACGGAACAACAAGAAACAAATCAAAACGAAACAGAAGAACAACAAAGCGATCCGTCAAGCACCGTTCCAGATGCTTCGATCGGAATGGCAAGAACATGAACAGATGGGCAAAATGCTCATCTGTTCGCTTTTTTATGGAATATATTTTCTTCTTCCCTAATACACTATTACAAACTTGAACAACGAGGGTGTTTGAGGTGAGATGAACGATTAATAGATGACATTGACGATTTTGTTATAAACGAGTAAACGCCACTGCGCCAAACGCCTTACACGTCTCATTTCACACTTCTCACATCCAACTTAGGGAGGGCGAGCAGTGTGCACGATTACATCAAAGAGCGTACAATCAAGATTGGCAAGTACATCGTGGAGACGAGAAAAACCGTTCGCGTCATCGCGAAAGAGTTCGGTGTGTCGAAAAGCACCGTCCATAAAGACTTAACGGAACGGCTTCCAGAAATTAATCCCGAATTAGCGAATGAAGTGAAAGAAATTTTAGATTACCATAAATCCATTCGCCATTTGCGTGGAGGAGAAGCGACAAAGAAAAAGTATAAAAAAGAAACGGAGCAAGCGACGTAAATTTGTTGTTCCACTTGTCAAAAATATTCTCTTTTTTTCGTCATCGTTGTGGTAGAATATTTTATTAGGAGAAATGGCAAGGAGGAACGTACATGTTTTTAGCAAGAGATATCGGCATCGATCTCGGCACGGCGAACGTGTTGATTTATGTAAAAGGAAAAGGCATTGTATTAAACGAGCCTTCCGTCGTTGCGATTGACCAGCATACGAAACGAGTGTTGGCGGTCGGAGAAGAGGCGCGGCGCATGGTCGGGCGCACGCCTGGGCATATTGTTGCCATTCGTCCGTTAAAAGACGGGGTGATTGCAGATTTTGAAATTACGGAAGCGATGCTAAAACATTTTTTAAGCAAACTCAATTTAAAAGGATGGTTTGCTAAACCGCGCATTTTAATTTGCTGTCCAACAAACATTACGTCCGTCGAACGAAAAGCGATTAAAGAAGCGGCAGAAAAAAGCGGTGGAAAAAAAGTGTACTTAGAAGAAGAACCGAAAGTAGCAGCGATTGGCGCAGGTATGGATATTTTTCAACCTTCTGGAAACATGGTCATCGATATTGGCGGAGGTACGACGGACGTTGCCGTATTATCGATGGGTGATATTGTCACATCCGCATCCATTAAAGTAGCGGGCGATAAATTTGACCAAGAAATTTTAAGTTATATTAAACGAGAATATAAACTACTAATCGGTGAGCGAACAGCGGAAGAAATTAAAATCAATATCGCGACTGTTTTCCCGAATGCGCGCGATGAAGCGATGGACATTCGCGGCCGCGACTTAGTAACAGGCTTACCAAGAACGATTACGATTCGCTCCGGTGAAATTGAAAAGGCGCTACGCGAAACGGTATATACGATCGTCCAAACAGCAAAAAGCGTCCTTGAGCGCACACCGCCAGAACTATCAGCCGACATTATTGACCGCGGCGTTTTCTTAACAGGAGGTGGGGCATTGCTTCACGGCATCGACCAACTTCTTGCTCAAGAATTAAAAGTGCCTGTCTTTATTGCCGAAAATCCGATGGATTGCGTGGCGATCGGCACAGGATTAATGCTTGATAACATCGACAAAGCTCCATATCGTCAACCTGTATAGGTACCATTGGGAAATGGTACCTATTCGCTTTTTCCCCACTTTTCTTTTATAATGAAAGTAGTGTAAAAACGGTGAGGGGGCTTTTGACTGTTCATGATAAATGTATAAATATTTATAAAAATTTTATAAAAATCTGATGATCATTTTATGTGAAAAAAGTCAAAAAGGGGCTGGGAGAAGATGATTCGCGCGTACAAAGTCATGCTTCTGCCCAACAATAAGCAAAAGACGAAGCTTTTTCAATGCGCAGGTGTTGCCAGATGGGCGTATAACTTTGCATTAGCGCAACAACAAGAAAATGATAAACAAGGTGGCAAATTTTTAAGTGATGGCGAACTAAGAAAAAGATTAACGCAGCTCAAACAAACGAAAGAGTACAGTTGGCTCAATCAATTCTCAAACAACATCACAAAACAAGCGATCAAAGATGCGTATCAAGCCTACAAAAACTTTTTTGAAGGACGGGCGAAGTTTCCGAAGTTTAAAACAAAAAAGCGAACACGCCCAAGTTTTTATCAAGACACCGCCAAAATCAAAATCACCGACACGCATGTGAAACTAGAAAAACTCACCCCTTCCAAAAAGAAAAGGAAACAGACATTCAACTGGATACGCCTTGCGGAACGAGGTCGTATTCCTCACGGTGCACATATAAAGTATGTCAATCCGCGCATCGTGTTTGACGGACTTCATTGGTTTTTAACGGTCGGTGTAGAGGAAGCGGAAGTGAAACATGGAACATACAACGAAGGCATTGGTATTGATTTGGGAGTAAAATCGTTCGCTACCGTCAGCAATGGGATGACATTTCCTAACATCCATCACATGCCTCAAGTGAAAAAGCTTGAAAAACAAATGAAGCGAATGCAAAGAAAAATATCGCGAAAATATGAAATGAACAAAATCCAAACAGAAAGGGGGGAATTCCGTTACAGAAAAACGGAAAACATCAAGAAACTAGAATTCCTTGTTTTGAAAAAACGCCGAAGGCTAAAAAATACCCAGCTAAACTATACCCACCACATCACCACGACGTTGGTGAAAACCAAGCCAGCGTATGTCGTGATGGAAGACTTGAATACAAGTGGCATGTTAAAAAATCGCAAGCTATCGAAAGCGATTCAACAACAAACATTCCACGAGTTCAAGCGACAAATGATGTACAAATGTGCATGGCATGGGATCGAGTTGATCGTGGCGGATCGGTTTTATCCGTCAAGCAAAATGTGCAGCTGTTGTGGTCATGTAAAAGAGAAGCTTTCTTTATCCGAACGGACGTACCGTTGCGAGGCGTGTGGGCTAGAAATGGATCGTGACCTCAACGCGAGCATCAACTTGAAAAACTATGCCAAGTAAAGCACAACATGTACCCATCCGTTAGTGGGGAAGTGAAGCCTTCGGAGCGCCAAAGAAACGAGAGTAGCGGTTCGCGAAATCGGGCGCGATGAACAAGGAAGGAAACATAGACTGTTATAAGTTTCTTATAAAGTCTTGTAAGTTTTCTGTAACGGAAGAGTGATGTTTCGCGGACTATATACAGCAGCCTCAGGCATGCTTTCACAACAACGCCGCATCGAGATGATGACGAACAATATCGCAAATGCGAATACGCCGGGCTACAAAGCTGATCAAGCATCGTTGCGAGCTTTTCCAGAGATGCTAATGCACCGCATTCAACAAACAACGATTCCGACAGAAAAAAAATTAACGTGGCGTGATCGGACGTACATTGGCCCGCTATCGACAGGTGTGTACGTGCAAGAACTTGTCCCAAACTTCGCCCAAGGCGACATACGCGAAACAGGCAACAACACCGACATGGCGATCGTCGATGGGACAGGCACATCGTTTTTTACGGTACAAAATGAAGCCGGCGACGTGCGCTACACACGAAACGGTCATTTTACGATCGATGCCGATGGTTTTTTAACGACGACAGACGGCTTGTACGTGCTCGATGAAACAGGCAACCGTATTCAAGTAGGCGATGAACAGTTTACTGTACTTGAAGACGGAACGATCACAAAAGATGGCGAACAAATCGCTCGCCTTCGCATCGCTTATGCCGAAAATGTGCAAACGCTTATGAAAGAAGGAAACGGTTTATTTCGAGCCGAACAAGAACTTCCGCCTGCTGAAACGTATACAATTCGGCAACAATATATTGAACGTTCAAACGTCGATTTGTCTCGTGCGATGACAGATATGCTTTCAGCTTACCGAGCGTTTGAAGCAAACCAAAAAATTTTACAAGCATATGATAAAAGTATGGACAAAGCGGCAAACGAAATCGGCCGCTTAAGATAGGAGGACGGCCATGCTTCGCTCAATGATTACTGCCGCCAATACAATGAATCAACTACAACAACAACTAGACGTCATTAGCCATAATATCGCCAACGTCAATACGACCGGGTTTAAAAAACGCGATGCCGTATTTGGTGAATTGCTCGCCCAACAGTTTACGAACTTGCCAAAAACAGACGAAGCGCCTCGTCTGACGCCAGCAGGTGTCCGCCTCGGTGTCGGCGCAAAAGTCGCGTCCACCTATATGCAAATGAAACAAGGTTCGGTCGTAAAAACAGATCGTCCACTTGATCTCGCTTTGACGAAAGAAGGGCAATTTTTCCGCATTTTTGTTGATGGGGCGATTCAATATACGCGCGATGGTGCGTTTTACCTTAGCCCGTCCGCAAACAATCCAGACGAACTTATGGTTGTAACAGCTGATGGTTATGCGGTGCTAAATGAAAACGATGAGCCGATTACTGTCCGCGACGGTTTTAAAGACATTCAAGTCACCCAAAACGGCACGATGCAATTCATTGCGCCAAACGGAGACATCATGCAGACGGTAAACATCGGGGTATCATATATCACCCGTCCGCAACTCATGCAGGCGCTCGGTGACAACCGTTTTGCTTTTCCAAATGGGCTCAATGTGGAAGACGCAACAATCAACTTAGCTGGCAATAATCGCAACGCCATTTCATTACAACAATACGCCCTAGAACAATCAAACGTGGAGCTAGCGACAGAAATGAGTGAACTGATGATTACGCAACGGTCATATCAGCTTAACGCTCGTGCGATTACGCTATCGGATCAAATGATGGGGCTAATTAACGGTATTCGTTCGTAGAGAGGGAAAATGTATGGAAGAAAAACAACAAAAACGCTCGCTTCGCCGTCCGCGCCGTCGCCTCGTTCCGATTTGGCTTCGTCTTGTCATTGTGTTCGTTCTCGTTCTGTTAAGTGGGATGATCGGAGCGATGGTTGGCTACGGCGTGCTTGGCGACGGAAATCCATTTGAGGCGTTAAAGCCATCGACATGGCAACATATTGTCGATTTAATCGAAAAACAGTAGTGGACAGACCACTAAAAAACATGATACATTGAAAACAAACGACGGAAGGGAGATCCTTCCGTTTTTTTATAAAGGAGGAATTCGTATGCTTGATATTCAACAAATTCAACAAATTATTCCACACCGCTATCCGTTTTTACTCGTTGATCGCATTGTTGAAGTGGAAGAAGGAAAACGCGCCGTCGGCATAAAAAACGTGAGCGCCAACGAACAATTTTTCGTCGGTCATTTCCCTGAATATCCGGTCATGCCAGGTGTATTAATCGTTGAAGCACTTGCGCAAGTGGGAGCGGTCGCGATGTTAATGAAAGAAGAAAACCGCGGTCGTCTCGCCTTTTTCACCGGCATTGATAATTGCCGCTTTAAAAAACAAGTAAAACCGGGTGACCAATTGCGTCTAGAAGTCGAAATGATTCGCTTTAAAGGTGCGATCGGCAAAGGGAAAGGCATCGCCACCGTTGATGGTGAGCTCGTATGCGAAACAGAAATGATGTTTGCGCTCGGTGAAAAATAATGCATAACCGTCTCCTTTCTGGGCATGTTATAGGTGATTACATATAAGACAGAAAGGAGACGAACGATGAAAGCAAAATGGCTACTCAAACTACTTAGCGCGCTCATCGCCATCATGGTCGTCACCGGTTGCAATAACGACGATACCGATAACGATATGAACAATCAAGAAGAAATGCAACCAGGTGAAGATACAAATGAAGGCGTCGGCGATGATGAAAACGATGCTGTCCCAGATGAAGAAGACGCCGTTGAAGATGCAGAAGACATGAACGATGCAGACAATACGGACGAATAACGTAAGAGGTTTCCTCTTACGTTTTTTTATTGCTATACTTCCTATAACAGCTAGCAAAGTTATAAAAAAACTTTGTCAATACCCGTTTTTTTATGGTACATTAACGGTTGACGATTATTATATGGAGGGTTTTTGTATATGTTAAAACAGCTTCCTCATCGCATGAAAATGAACATCACGCTGTCGATTAAAAAAGTGTTTGAACGATACATGGCAACAATCGGCTGGGACGAAACAAAATATGATGCTGCAACGTTCATGGAACAATGGCGTCATTATTTATATAATGAAGCGGCATGGTTTAACGAATTAGATGACACGATGAAAGCAAACCCACACTTTCATGAACAACTTGCCGAACGTATTAACGAAATTATCGACCAGCTCGTCAACGAACCTCCAACAGACGATCAAATCGCAGAAATTAATCGCCTCGTTGAACGGCTCGGCATCGACGATTTCCCTTACGGCTGTCGATTAGAAGCAAAATACCACATCGAACGTCTACAACAAGAGTTAAAAAAAAAGAAAAGCTAACGAAACGAGCGAGTGAAAAGCAACGAAAGCTGGCAGAAATTTTATACTATCAAGCATATGAACGTCCACTGCCGGAGCGGGAGTATACGGTGGGGGAAATTTACGAGATCATTGCACAAACGAAGCGAATGATCGAAAAAGAAGAGCACAATGAACAAATGATTCACTAACCGGCAGAACATGGCTCTGTCGGTTTTCTTTTTCGTGGAAAGAACTTTACAAAAAGGGTAGAAAAACGGAATTGCTTGTCGGTATAATGAAGCTAGTGAACGTTTTTATCGAAAATATGTGTTTCATAGGAGGACGCCATGGAAGAGACGATTAGCTTACGAGAATTATTTCAAACGTTGCGCAAACGTGCGTGGCTTATTGTAGCGATTACCGTCATCGCAACGATGACAAGCGGGGTCGTTAGCTATTTTGTGTTGACGCCAATTTATCAAGCATCGACGCAACTACTCGTAAATCAAGCGAAAAACGAACAACCAATCTACAACATTAGCGAAATTCAAACGAACTTGCAGCTTATTAATACATATAACGTCATTATGAAAAGCCCAGCCATTTTAGATATTGTAAAAGATGAACTCGATTTAAATATGCCCATTGAAGAGCTTAATGAAAAAATTAACGTCACAAGCGAAAAAGACTCGCAAGTCGTGAACGTAACAGTCGAAGATCCTGATCCATATATGGCTGCCGATATTGCGAATACCGTTGCAAGCGTATTTCAGCGTGAGATCGTGAAAATTATGAACGTTGATAACGTCAACATTTTAGCGAAGGCAGAAGTAAAAGAGCAACCTGTTCCGGTCAAGCCAAAGCCGCTACTCAATATGGCGATCGCTTTCGTTGTCGGTATGATGACAGGTGTCGGTTTGGCATTTTTACTTGAATATTTAGATAACACGATTAAAAACGAACAGGACGTCGAGAAGTTGCTTGAGCTACCTGTGTTAGGGGCAGTTACAACAATCGATGAAGAAGGAAAAGAAGCAAAAGCGTTACAAGCGAAAAAGCAAGTAAGAGGTGAGACGGTTGGTTCTTAAAAAGAAAAAGCAAGTATTTGAGCGGACGATGCGCTCACTCATTACAAAAACAAACCCGAAATCGCCAATTTCTGAACAATATCGGACGATTCGAACGAACATTCAATTTTCTGTCGCTGATCGTCCATTGCGCTCGATTATGGTCACCTCCTCTGCCCCTGCAGAAGGAAAATCAACAACCATTGCCAATTTAGCGGTCGTTTTTGCCCAACAAGGAAAAAAAGTGCTTTTAATTGATGCGGACTTACGTAAACCGACGGTCCATTACACGTTTCGTAAAGACAATTACGTCGGTGTCACGAACGTATTAACGAAACAAGCTACACTTCAAACAGCGGTGAAAGAAACAGATGTGGAAAACTTATTTGTGTTAACGAGCGGGCCGATTCCGCCAAATCCAGCTGAGTTGCTTGGCTCAGCCACAATGGAAGAACTATTAGCGGAAGCATATGATCAGTTTGATGTTGTTCTTTTTGATACACCGCCCGTTTTAGCGGTGACAGATGCCCAAATTTTAGCGAATCAATGCGATGGAACGATTCTTGTTGTCCATAGTGGAAAGACAGACATTGAGGCCGCGCAAAAGGCAAAAGAACTCCTTTTAGCGGCGAAAGGAAAGCTATTAGGTGTTGTATTAAACCAAAAGAAGCAAAAAGAAAGTAGCTATTATTACTACTATGGTAACAAATAGACAACATTCGACAAAAATTCCTATTGTCTCCTTCTATTTTCCTATGCTACTATGAATTACATGAATCTAGTTGTCGAAAGATGATGAAATCCGCCTATTTTTGGCCGATATAAAGGGAGAGAGGGGTTTGCATGATTGATATTCATAGTCACATTTTACCGTCCGTCGATGACGGAGCGAAGACGTTCGATGACGCGATCGCCATGGGGAAAGCAGCGGTTGCAGAGGGGATTACGACAATCATCGCAACCCCTCATCACCGCAACGGCACGTTTGAAAATGAGAAACAATCGATTATTGAGCACGTTTATGCATTAAATGAGGCGTTGCAAATGCATCACATTCCCCTCACGGTCCTGCCAGGACAGGAAGTGCGCATTCATGGGGAGCTTATCGAGCATTATCACGATGGCGATATTTTGTCGCTTGCGGAGACGAAGTATGTGCTTGTGGAGCTTCCAAGCAACCACGTTCCACGCTATACGGAGCAGCTCCTTTTCGATATGCAACTGCAAGGGCTTGTTCCGATCATTGCCCATCCTGAACGAAATAGCGAGCTGATCGAACATCCGAACAAGCTATACGACCTTGTGAAAAAAGGGGCATTAACACAGCTCACTGCCGCAAGCGTCGCCGGAAAGTTCGGGAAAAATATTAAAAAGTTTTCACTTCAAATGATTGAAGCGAATTTAGCTCACCTCATCGCATCTGATGCGCATAACACAACAACGCGCGCCTTTCATTTACGCGAAGCATACGATGTCATTCAAAAACAGTTCGGCTCGCAAGCTGTATATGTGTTTCAAGAGAACGCACAGCTGCTTGTTGCGAACGACACATTGTATAAAGATGCGCCAGAACGAATGAAAAAGAAAAAGTTTTTAGGTATTTTCTAAGTTTCATCGTTTCCTATACATACTATGGAATAATTGTGCATTGCTGATTTCGAACGTTTGTCGATATCGGCTTTCCTTTTCGGTGATGTCTCCTTACCGTTATCAACGGAGACACTCGGCCGTGCTGTGGGTGGGGACGATGACGGTCCTGCCACCTTAGACGCCTGTCGTCAATGGTGCGGTGTGAGGGCGGGTTAGATGCCCAATGCTAACCTTGTTTTTTATTTATGTCTCTTTTTTGCCGTGTTATAATGAGAGAAATGGTAAAGGAGGGACACAAATGAGCCAAGAATTAAAAGCTTTGCTTCGCTCTGTATTGAAGGAAGAACTACAGCCTGTTCATGAGCGATTAGAACGTGTTGAACAAACGCAACAAGAGTTACAACGCGGTCAAAAAGCATTAGAAAAGAGTGTTGCTCAAATCCAGCAAGATGTAACAGAGCTACAAGTAGGCCAGCGAGCACTAGAAAACACAGTTGCTCAAATTCAACAAGACGTCGCACAACTGCAAATGGGTCAACAAGCATTACAACAAGATGTCGCACAATTACAAGCAGGCCAACAAGCATTACAACAAGACGTCGCACAATTACAAGCAGGTCAACAAGCATTACAACAAGACGTCGCACAATTACAAGCAGGTCAACAAGCATTACAACAAGACGTCGCACAATTACAAGCAGGTCAACAAGCATTACAACAAGACGTCGCACAATTACAAGCAGGTCAACAAGCGTTGCAACAAGATGTCGTACAGTTACAAGCAGGTCAACAAGCGTTACAACAAGATGTTGCACAATTACAAGCAGGTCAACACAAGCTAGAAAATGATATGGTCGATATGAAACAATCACTCGGAAATATGGAACGGACGCAAGAAAAGATTCTCGAAGAACTACGCATATCAAAAAACAACCAGGCACTAGTCATAAATGATTTGACAAACATAAAAAAATCAATGGATGTGACGGTTGCTTATTTGCAACGTAGATCTGATGTAATATTTGATAAAATGATTGAACATGAAAAAGAAATTTTAAATTTAAAAACACGTCTACCGAACTAACTCCCAATGGGAGCTATTTTTTTGTACATCGACGTATAGGTTATGCACATATAGCATATACGTGGGTGTACAGTTTAGGAAGTGAGGGATGGATGTGAAAACGGTAAGAAAAGCGATTATCCCAGCTGCTGGGCTTGGCACGCGCTTTTTACCTGCGACAAAAGCGATGCCGAAAGAAATGCTTCCGATCGTCGACAAGCCGACGATTCAATACATCGTCGAAGAAGCAATCGAATCCGGCATTGAAGATATTATTATCGTCACAGGAAAAGGAAAGCGTGCCATTGAAGATCATTTCGACCATGCGTTCGAGCTCGAACAAGCTTTACTAAAAAGCAACAAACACGACTTGCTTGAAAAAGTAAAAGAGCCGTCTAAAGTTGATATTCATTACATTCGTCAAAAAGAACCAAAAGGACTAGGTCACGCCGTCTGGTGCGCCCGTAAATTTATTGGCGATGAACCGTTTGCGGTGCTGTTAGGCGACGACATCGTTCAAGCTGAAACACCGTGTTTAAAACAACTGATGAACGAATTTGAACAAACGAGAAGCTCTGTCATCGGAGTGAAACAAGTCGCAGACGACGAAACACACCGCTACGGCATCATCGACCCGATCGACAAAAAAGGCCGCCGTTACCAAGTGCGCCAATTCGTCGAAAAACCAGCACCAGGCACCGCCCCATCGAACTTAGCGATTATGGGTCGGTACATACTCACGCCAGAAATTTTTCTCTTCCTTGAAAAACAAGAAACCGGCGCCGGCGGCGAAATTCAACTGACCGACGCGATTCAAAAGCTAAACGAAATCCAACGCGTCTTTGCGTATGAATTTGAAGGCAAGCGATACGATGTCGGGGAGAAGCTCGGGTTTATTCAGACGACGATTGAGTTTGCGATGCAAGATGAGGAGTTGAAACAACATCTCATTCCGTTTATGGAGCAGATATTGAAAGAAGCGAAAGTGAAGGAATAAAAGGTTAGAGGGGGATGAAGGGAGTTGGCGCAATCAAGCAATGTTGCTAGTATACAAGCCCAACAAAGATATACTCAACAAGTGATTGTTAACGATAAAAAAAGTTATTTAATTGCTAAACGAACAATGGACATTATCGGAGCCATGATCGGATTAATTTCGTTATCTTGGCTCTTTCTTATTGTCGCTGTTCTCATAAAGCTAGAAGACCCAAAAGGTCCAGTGTTTTTTAAACAAATACGAGTTGGAAAAGACGGAAAACAGTTTTATATGTACAAATTTCGCTCGATGGTGACCGATGCGGAAAAGAGATTGAAAGAATTACTGAATTATAACGAAGTATCTGGTGCCATGTTTAAAATGAAAAACGACCCACGCGTTACAAAAGTCGGGAAATTTATTCGGAAGACAAGCATTGACGAGCTCCCGCAATTATGGAATGTATTAAAAGGAGACATGAGCTTAGTTGGCCCACGTCCACCTCTGCCGAGGGAAGTAGCGCAGTATACGGAATACGATAAGCAAAGACTGCTTGTCACACCAGGGTGTACGGGGTTGTGGCAGGTGAGTGGGAGAAGCAATGTTGGGTTTGAGAAAATGGTGGAGTTGGATTTGAAATACATTCGTGAACGTTCGCTCTTATACGATTTAAAGATTATACTTAAAACTATCAAAATAATGGTTAAACCGAATAGTGCTTATTAAAATCGGATAAAGGATTATGGAACGTCTCTTGCGAAAAATAGATCCTAACCAACTTCTTCAATTGTTAATGTATTAAGAGAATAAAAGAAAATCGCTGCACATTGTTTTCGAATTTTCGCTTTGTCTGTTGTAATCTTGCATGAGGATTCTCTTTTCGAGTGTTTGGTTGTGCTTTCATTCTATAGGAGATCCGCAGGCAAGGTCTATTTTTATGCTTACTCGATTTTATCTAGTATCATAGGTTATAAATATATTAATAAGAAAATCAATCTTTATCATTTGATATAGCTATACTAATAAAAACAGTATGGGAAGTTCTTCTAAAAAGAGGAGCCTATTAATTTTAAACAACGAAGAAAGAGGTATTAAAGCATGTACGATTTAACAGGAAAAACGATCCTAGTAACAGGTGGTACAGGTTCATTTGGTAAAAAATTCGTTAAAAAAGTTTTAGAATACGACGTGAAAAAAGTTATTGTATTTAGCCGTGACGAACTAAAGCAATACGAAATGTCACAAGAGTACAACGATCCTCGCATTCGCTTCTTTATCGGGGATGTTCGGGATAAAGATCGTTTATATCGGGCGTTTGATGGGGTAGATATCGTTGTGCATGCAGCTGCATTAAAACATGTTGGAGCATGCGAGTACAATCCGTTCGAAGCGATTAAGACGAATATTTACGGGGCACAAAATGTTATTGAAGCTGCGATAGATCGAGGAGTTAAACGAGTTATTGCGTTAAGTACAGATAAAGCTGCAGCACCTGTTAATCTTTATGGTGCGACAAAATTAGCTTCCGATAAATTATTTGTTGCTGCAAATTCATACGTAGGAGAAAAAGAAACTAGATTTGCGGTTGTTCGCTATGGAAATGTAGTCGGCAGCCGTGGCAGTGTGGTTCCTTTCTTTAAGAAAATGCGTCATACGGGTAAGTTACCAATCACAGACGAAAGAATGACACGTTTCTGGATTACACTTGATCAAGGTGTTCAATTTGTTTTAGATAACTTACAACGCATGCGTGGTGGAGAAATCTTTGTTCCGAAAATTCCGAGCATGAGAGTAGTAGATTTGGCAGAAGCAATTGCTCCAGAATGTAAAATCGAGATTGTTGGTATTCGTCCAGGTGAAAAACTTCATGAGGCAATGATTACTGAAGATGATGCTCGCCGCACATTAGAATTCGATACTTATTATATTATCCAACCGGAGTTTCCTTGGTGGTTAAGTGATGCAGTTGAAGGCGGAAATCCTCTTCCAGATGGGTTTAAATATACAAGTGATACAAACACTGAATGGTTAACAGTAGAAGAGTTACGAGCATTAGTAGAAGAAATGTAAAATATTTCTTCTACTTTTCTAGTTTAGGAGATGATTAAATGGAAAAAGAAATAAACTTTAAGCCATTTAGACAATCATATTTACCTTATGGCAGACAATGGATTGATGAGGATGATATTGAAGCGGTTGTAGAAGTATTAAAAGGAGATTATTTAACAACTGGTCCGTATGTCTCAACATTTGAACAAGCGGTTGCGCAATATGTCGGTGCTAAATATGCCGTTGCTTTTTCAAATGGTACGGCAGCACTCCATGGTGCTTGTTTTGCAGCAGGCATTAGTGAAGGTGACGAAGTGATCACAACACCAATGACATTTGCAGCAAGTGCAAATTGTGTGCTTTATCAAGGTGGAACGCCTGTTTTTGCGGATATTGATGAGAAAACGTACAATGTTGATCCGAATAAAATTGAAGAAAAAATTACGGATAAAACAAAGGCTATTATCCCTGTTGATTTTACAGGGCAACCGGTCGAATTAGATCGCATTTTAGAAATCGCCAGAAAGTATAACCTTGTCGTCATTGAAGATGCGGCTCATGCGTTAGGAGCGACATATAAAGGTCGAAAAATCGGCTCCATTAGTGATATGACGATGTTTAGCTTTCACCCAGTAAAACATATTACATCGGGTGAGGGCGGCATTATTACAACAAATAACAAAGAATACTATGAGAAATTGTTACAATTCAGATCTCATGGGATTACGCGCAATAAAGAAAAACTGAATGAATATCACGGTCCTTGGTATTATGAAATGCAGTTTCTTGGCTACAATTACCGCATGACGGATATTCAAGCGGCCTTAGGCACAAGCCAGCTGAAGAAGATTGATCAGTTTATTGAACTTCGTCGAAAATATGTTGCAATGTATAATGAAGCGTTTAGAGATATAGAGGAAATTACAGTTCCATTTCAACATGAAGATGGGGAGTCTAGCTGGCATCTATATATTATTCGATTAAATTTAGACAGATTAACAGCGTCAAGACGAGAAATTTTTGAAGCTTTGCAACAGCAAAATATTGGTGTTAATGTTCACTATATTCCTGTTCATTTACAACCTTATTATCAACAATTGGGTTACAAAAAAGGGATTTGTCCGAACGCTGAAAAATTATATGAAGAAATGATTACGTTACCTCTATTTCCTGCGATGAGTGAAAAAGATGTTAATGATGTAATCAAAGCAGTGAAGAGAACGATAGACTATTATAGAAAATAAGAAGGTGGAAGAGTGAAAGTTGCTGCAATTATTCAAGCGCGGATGGGCTCAACAAGGCTTCCGGGGAAAGTGTTGAAAAAAGTACTGGGTAAAACGTTACTTGAATATCAAATTGAAAGGGTAAAAAGAGCAAAAGCGATTGATGAAATTATTATCGCTACAACTACAAAAGAAAGTGATGACCCAATTGTTCAACTTTGTCAGCAACTTTCGATTCCTTATTATCGTGGTTCGGAAGAGGATGTGTTGTCACGCTATTATGAAGCTGCAACCAAATTTAATGTGGATGTAGTAGTTCGTTTAACATCAGATTGTCCAATTATTGATCCAAATGTTATTGATAAAGTGGTTGAACATTATTTAGAAAACAAAGATCGATATGATTATGTTTCGAATACATTAACTCGTACATATCCACGGGGCATGGATACAGAAGTGATGCCCTATAAAATATTAAAAAGAGCTCATGAAGAAGCTAAAGAGATAACGTTTCGTGAGCATGTAACTGCCTATATATATCATCATCCGAATCAATTTAGACTCTGTAATATTTCAAATGAAAAAGACGAAAGTAAACATCGGTGGACGGTAGATACAGAGGAAGATTTTATATTAATCAAAAACATATTAGAAACATTGTATTCAATAAATCCATTATTTACTTTAGAAGATGTCATTCGGATTTTACAAGACAAACCTGAATGGGTAGAGATTAATGCTCATATCGAACAAAAGAAACTATAGGTTGTGTTTTCAAAATGAATGTTGTATTTAGAGTTGACTCATCGGTAACAATTGGAACTGGTCACGTGATGAGATGTCTAACACTAGCAAAACAACTAAAACAAAAGAATACTAATATTGCTTTTATATGTAGGGATCTAGAAGGAAATTTAATTAACTTTATTAAAGATCATGGTTTTACCGTTTATGTTCTACCAAGAATCAGGATAAATGAGACAGACAATAACGATACTTTTAAATGGTATAAAGAAAACTGGCAACAAGATGTGCGTGAAACTCTAGACATAGTAGAAGCACACATTTCCCCACTAGATTTTTTGATTGTTGATCACTATGGTTTAGATAAAAAATGGGAATCTAAGTTTAAGCACTTTACAAAGAAACTAATGGTGATTGATGATTTAGCAAATCGAAAGCATGTTTGTGATTTTCTCCTTGATCAAAACTTGTATTTAAATTATAAAGAGAGGTATAAAAATTTAGTTCCTCCTGAATGTAAGCAACTATTGGGACCGAATTATGTGTTGTTAAGGGAAGAATTTATCGAGGCTTCTCGTCAGAAACGCTTTCGTGATGGGAAAATTCATAACATTCTTGTTTTCTTTGGTGGAACAGACCCTACAAATGAAACAATCAAGACACTGAATGCATTGGCTTTATTAGAAAATAACATAAAAGTAAATGTTGTTGTAGGTTCGTCTAATAAAAGAAAAGATGAAATTCGAGAATATTGTGATCGATACTCCAACTTCTTTTTTCATTGCCAAGTGTCAAATATGGCAGAATTAATGAATGAAGCTGATTTAGCAATTGGAGCTGGTGGGACGACAACATGGGAAAGATGTTATTTAGGGCTCCCATCCATTACAATTATTGTAGCGGATAATCAAATAGAGTTAACCGATGCTGTTAGCCAATTTGGCGCGACCATTAATCTTGGATTTAGTCATGAAGTTACATCTGAGCAAATATTTGAGGCTGTAAAGGATTTAATCGAGCATCCTAAAAAAGTTCAATTACTATCTGAACGTGCTTCTGAGCTTGTAAATCACGAAATTGTAAATACTTATCCGGTTGTTAAGGTAATCATGGAGGAACTAAAATGAGCTTATTAGAAAGTGCAAGACTAGAAGATATGAATTCCTCACATTTAGAAATGGTTTTAAGTTGGCGAAATCAGGAGCATATTCGATCGGTAATGTTCCATGATCAAATTATTTCACTAGAAGAACACAGGAAATGGTTTGACAGAGTGAAAGAAGATCAGCGAACCATTGTAAAGATATTTTATCTCGACAACGTTCCGTTAGGGGTTGTGAATTTTACTAATATAGATTTTAAAAATGGCAAATGTTCTTGGGGATTTTATGTTGGTGATCAAAATGCGCCAAAAGGTTCAGGAACTTTAATGGGATACTTAGCCTTGAATTTTATATTTGAAGGGTTAAACATCCGTAAATTATGTGCAGAGATAATCGGTTTCAATGAAAGAAGCATTCATTATCATCAGCGGTTAGGTTTTAGAACAGAAGGTGTTTTGAGAGAGCACGTCCTTAAAAATAACCAATATGCAGATGTGATATTAATGGCTTTATTTAATAAAGATTGGAAAGAACAAAAAAATAAAATAAAACATATGATAGAAGGAATGAGAGTATGAACGAAATTATTGTAGAAGGACGAAAGATTGGACCAAATCATAAACCATTTATTATTGCGGAAATGTCTGGGAACCATAATCAATCCTTAGAACGTGCTTTAGCGATTGTTGAGGCAGCTGCCAAGGCTGGGGCACACGCGTTAAAGATTCAAACATATACAGCGGATACAATGACGTTAAATTTGGAAAATCCTGAATTTAAAATTGAAGATAGCGACAGTTTATGGAAGGGGAATACATTATATCAGCTATACCAACAAGCCTATACTCCTTGGGAATGGCATAAACCTATTTTTGATCGGGCTAGGGAATTAGGGATGATTCCTTTTAGTACCCCGTTTGATGAAACAGCTGTTGACTTTTTAGAAGAATTAGATGTACCAATGTATAAGATTGCATCTTTTGAAAATACCGATATTCCACTCATTAAAAAAGTTGCTTCAACAGGTAAACCAATGATTATTTCAACGGGAATGGCAACCGTAGCTGAATTGGATGAAACTGTTCGAGCAGCGAGAGAAGCAGGTTGTAAAGATCTAGTTCTTTTAAAATGTACAAGCACATATCCAGCTTCTCCTGAAAATACAAATATAATGACCATACCGCATATGAGAGAATTATTTAATTGTCAAGTTGGCTTATCTGATCACACGATGGGAGTAGGGGTTGCAGTAGCTAGTGTTGCATTGGGAGCAACAGTAATTGAAAAGCATTTCACTTTATCAAGAGCAGATGGTGGAGTGGACTCTGCATTTTCAATGGAACCTGATGAAATGAAAGCATTAGTAGTTGAAACAGAAAGAGCATGGCAGGCATTAGGGGAAGTAAAATATGGACCAACTGAGAAAGAAAAGGCATCATTAAAATTTAGAAGATCGATTTATGTTGCAAAAGATATTAAAGCTGGAGAAAAATTCACTAAAGAAAATATTCGAGTTATTCGACCGGGGTATGGTTTAGAACCAAAGTATTTTGAAAGAATTATTGGATTAACGGCAAAGCAAGATTTAAAAGCTGGAACTCCTTTATCGTTTGATTTACTTTTTAAGAAATAAGGGGAATTTCCTGTGTTATTGATAAACAAAATAAAAGAAAATAACATCGTGCGTAATATTTTCTCATTTGGTTCAGCTACTCTATTATCTGCGGGCTTGTCTTTTGTAGTAGGGGTTTTAACAAGAAATATGCTTGGCCCTGAGCAGTATGGGTATTGGTTAACAGTATCCATGCTATTTTCTTTTGTTCCACTGTTCCAGTTAGGGACAGTGAATGCAATGAATAGAGATGTTCCGTTCTATTTAGCAAGAAAGGATTATATAAGGGCACAAGAGATAAAGAATTTAACTTTATCTTTTATATTTACTTTACCGCTATTTTTAGTTGTTATTTTTTTGGTGATAAGTGGTTTATTATTTTTTATCGATATTAGCTATGAATATCAAATAGGGTTCTTATTAGCATCTTTTATTTCGTTTTTTATCTTTTTATCTACTTATGTAGAAATGTATTATAAATCAGAACAAAATTTTAGAATGGCTTCAAAATTAGTGTCAGTAAAAAGTGTTTCGCAATCATTGCTAACACTATTATTTATATATTTCATTGGATACGAAGGTTTATATATTGGAATGCTTTTAGCTCTCATTATTGAAGTGATAATGGGGAGAAAATCTTTTCAAGGATTTAAATTTCAATTCGATTTAAATAAGTATAAAAAGCTAATCGAAACGGGTTTTCCAATATTATTGGTAGGATTAATTTGGAGTATATTAATAGCAAGCGATCGGTTAATTATAACCATTTTTATGACACCAGAAGATTTAGGTAATTATGGTGTGGGGATGTTAATATTTAACTCTATAATGCTTTTACCGCAAGTAATTGGACAAGTTTTTTACCCTAAAGTAGTAGAACTTGTAAGTATGCAAAATTATAAAGAAATTTATCGACAATATCTTAGAGTTAATTCTTTCCTTGCTATATTAATGGCATTATTAATACTTGTGCTATATTTGGTATTCCCTTTGTTCGTAAATCTATTTATACCCGACTATAATAGAGGAGTGTCAGCAGGACAAGTCCTTATTTTGGGAATCTACCCTTTAACCTTAGTTAACTTTGCAGCCAACTATTTTAATGCTACTAAAAATCATAAAGTTTATTTCCTAATACAGGTTATCACAATTTTCATAAATATTATATTATGTATTATTTTCATCTCAATTCATTTTGATATTGTATCAATAGCTTGGGCAACTTCTATATCTTATTTTTTATATTCTATAATAATGAACTATTGCTTTCTTAGTAAAATCAAACAGGTAACTATTCAGCCACATCATAAAGTGAGCTGAATATTTTTTTCTTTCCTTGTCTATGATGTGAATACTGATAGACAAGGAGGTGAATCGCATGTTGACGGTACAACAAGCT
>NZ_JAIWYK010000428.1:0-574 GCF_022030075.1 Anoxybacillus sp. LAT27 | reverse complement strand
AAGGACTAGTGGAGCGCTTAGAAGTGAGAATGCCGGTGTGAGTAGCGAAAACAGAGGTGAGAATCCTCTGCACCGAAAGCCTAAGGTTTCCTGAGGAAGGCTCGTCCGCTCAGGGTTAGTCGGGACCTAAGCCGAGGCCGAAAGGCGTAGGCGATGGACAACAGGTTGATATTCCTGTACCACCTCCTCACCGTTTGAGCAATGGGGGGACGCAGGAGGATAGGGTCAGCGCGCGACTGGTTGTGCGCGTCCAAGCAGTTAGGCGCCTCAAGTAGGCAAATCCGCTTGAGTAGGCTGAGCTGTGATGGCGAGGGAAATGTAGTACCGAAGTGCCTGATTCCACACTGCCAAGAAAAGCCTCTAGCGAGGTGAGAGGTGCCCGTACCGCAAACCGACACAGGTAGGCGAGGAGAGAATCCTAAGGTGCGCGGGAGAACTCTCGTTAAGGAACTCGGCAAAATGACCCCGTAACTTCGGGAGAAGGGGTGCTCCCTCGGGTGAATAGCCCAGGGGAGCCGCAGTGAAAAGGCCCAAGCGACTGTTTATCAAAAACACAGGTCTCTGCGAAGCCGTA
>NZ_JAIWYK010000443.1:0-499 GCF_022030075.1 Anoxybacillus sp. LAT27 | reverse complement strand
GGTCCGAGGTGGAAGCGTGGCGACACGTGCAGCTGACGGATACTAATCGATCGAGGACTTAACTAAACACATAAAGAAAAGCGGAGGCGACTGTCCAGCCACGAAGAACGCGAAAGGCCTGCGAGGAGGCTGTTGCCGCCACAGCAGGACTGAAGCGGTTCGAGGGGCTAGGAGCCGCAGCTAGACATCACGAAAAGCGAAGAACGGTTCTTGACGTAGTCAAGAAAACATCCGACGGAGCCGAAAGCTTTTGACGAAGACGTGCGTGCACGTCGAACGGAAAAAGCGAAAGGCGTAGGAGGATGTTAGTTCGAAGCTAGACATAAAGAAAAGCGAAGGCGACTGTTCTGTTATCTAGTTTTGAAGGAATAAAAAAATGCTTGACAACAAAAAATATTCCGTTATAATAACATTTGTCTAAAGCATTATTGCTCGGTGACGATGGCGGAGAGGTCACACCCGTTCCCATCCCGAACACGGAAGTTAAGCTCTCCAGCGC
>NZ_JAIWYK010000427.1:0-1200 GCF_022030075.1 Anoxybacillus sp. LAT27 | reverse complement strand
GTCCAACAACAAAAACAGCTCATTCATCAACTCGTTCAAGAAAATGAACATTTGCGTCACGAAATCAAACAACTACGCAAAGAAAATGAACAACTGAAGTATCGCGTTCAAGAGTTGGAAGCACGCACGAAAAAAAACAGCTCCAATAGCCATTTGCCCCCATCTTCTGACCGTTTTGCCAACACCCGTTCTTCTCGTCAGCCATCTGGCAACAAGCCAGGCGGACAAGAAGGACACCAAGGAACGACGCTCCGTCAGGTGGAACATCCACATCATCGCATCGTCCATCGTGTGCACACGTGTCAAGGATGTGGGGCTTCTTTGCGTGAAGTCAAACCGTTCAAAGTCGATATCCGTCAAGTGTTTGATCTTCCTCCCGTGACGATTGAGGTGACACAACATGAACGTGAAGTGAAATCCTGTCCACATTGTCGATGTGTTCAACAAGCGGAGTTTCCACCACATGTCACGAATCATGTGCAATACGGTCCACGGCTCACGGCGCTCGTTGTTTATTTGCATCATATCCAATTGATCCCGTACAAGCGTTTAAGTGATACAATCGAAGCGTTATATCAACACTCGATTAGTACGGGAACTCTTGCCAATATGGTGAAACGAGGATGCGAAGCGCTAGAATCAAATATGGACATCATCGAAGACGCCTTACTTGGATCCAACATCCTGCATGTCGATGAAACGAGTTTGCGCATCAATGGGAAACTCGCATGGGTACATGTCGCGTGTACATCGGGATATACATACTTGGCTCCTCACGCTTCTCGTGGAAAGAAAGCGACCGATGACATCGGGATTCTTCCCCGATATCAAGGAACAATGATACACGATGCGTTCGGTACGTATCCGAAATACACGAGAGCCACCCATGCCCTTTGTCACGCCCATCATTTGCGTGAATTGAAGGGCTTCATCGAACAAGGGCATACGTGGGCGATGCGCATGACCACGTTTCTTTTAGCCGCCAAGCAAGCCGTCGAAGCCCATCACGGTGCACTTTCCGAAGAAGAAGCGAGACGGTGGGGACCGTATCCTGGCGAGAGCACAACACCGATTGGAAGCGATGACGCCTCTTCCGAAAAAAGCACTCGCTTTTGTTCGACACCTTCAAAAACGAAAGGAAGAAGCGCTGCGTTTCTTACGTGAAGCTCACGTTCCCTTTGACAACAACCAAGCCGAACG
>NZ_JAIWYK010000426.1:0-1467 GCF_022030075.1 Anoxybacillus sp. LAT27 | reverse complement strand
GCAGGCGGTGTCCCGCCAACTACCATCGGCGCTGGAGAGCTTAACTTCCGTGTTCGGGATGGGAACGGGTGTGACCTCTCCGCCATCGTCACCGAGCAAACATGCTCTTTCGTTTCGCCTCTTTCGGCGTGAAGGATAATTCCTTCAAAACTAGATAACAGAACAGTCGCCTTCGCTTTTCGTGATGTCTAGCTGCGGCTCCTAGCCCCTCGAATCGCTTCAGTCCTGCTGTGGCGGCAACAGCCTCCTCGCAGGCCTTTCGCGTTCTTCGTGGCTGGACAGTCGCCTTCGCTTTTCTTGTGTGTTTAGTTAAGTCCTCGATCGATTAGTATCCGTCAGCTGCACGTGTCGCCACGCTTCCACCTCGGACCTATCTACCTTGTCATCTTCAAGGGATCTTACTCGCTTGACGCGATGGGAAATCTCATCTTGAGGGGGGCTTCACGCTTAGATGCTTTCAGCGCTTATCCCTTCCGCACATAGCTACCCAGCTGTGCCCCTGGCGGGACAACTGGTACACCAGCGGTGCGTCCATCCCGGTCCTCTCGTACTAAGGACAGCTCCTCTCAAATTTCCTACGCCCGCGACGGATAGGGACCGAACTGTCTCACGACGTTCTGAACCCAGCTCGCGTACCGCTTTAATGGGCGAACAGCCCAACCCTTGGGACCGACTACAGCCCCAGGATGCGATGAGCCGACATCGAGGTGCCAAACCTCCCCGTCGATGTGGACTCTTGGGGGAGATAAGCCTGTTATCCCCGGGGTAGCTTTTATCCGTTGAGCGATGGCCCTTCCATTCGGAACCACCGGATCACTAAGCCCGACTTTCGTCCCTGCTCGACTTGTAGGTCTCGCAGTCAAGCTCCCTTCTGCCTTTACACTCTTCGAATGATTTCCAACCATTCTGAGGGAACCTTTGGGCGCCTCCGTTACGCTTTGGGAGGCGACCGCCCCAGTCAAACTGCCCACCTGACACTGTCTCCCACCCCGATCAGGGGTGCGGGTTAGAATCTCAGTACGACAAGGGTGGTATCCCAACGGCGACTCCACCTAGACTGGCGTCCAGGCTTCTCAGTCTCCCACCTATGCTGTACATGTCGCACCAACATTCAATATCAGGCTGCAGTAAAGCTCCACGGGGTCTTTCCGTCCTGTCGCGGGTAACCTGCATCTTCACAGGTACTATGATTTCACCGGGTCTCTCGTTGAGACAGTGCCCAAGTCGTTACACCTTTCGTGCGGGTCGGAACTTACCCGACAAGGAATTTCGCTACCTTAGGACCGTTATAGTTACGGCCGCCGTTTACTGGGGCTTCGGTTCGCACCTTCGCTTGCGCTAAGCGCTCCCCTTAACCTTCCAGCACCGGGCAGGTGTCAGCCCCTATACTTCGCCTTACGGCTTCGCAGAGACCTGTGTTTTTGATAAACAGTCGCTTGGGCCTTTTCACTGCGGCTCCCCTGGGCT
>NZ_JAIWYK010000084.1:0-7629 GCF_022030075.1 Anoxybacillus sp. LAT27 | reverse complement strand
GACAAATGCCAAAATGGAACAAAATGTTTGAAAGACAGGTGTCTTCCAACCATTTTGTCAACAGTCTGAGGGGGCTATTGTGCCCCCTTTTTTTCTTCACGAATTTCTTGCCAACGGTCGTAAGCCATGTTGACGATTCCTTTTTCAATTGTTTCTTTTTTTCGTGCAATCACACGTGAAAAGTAAATAATCGCTTGTTTTTCTTTTCCTAGCCTGCGGTACAATTCGCCGATTAAATACAATAAACGCACTTCCGACATATGTGTATGAATAAAATCATCCGTTTCATAAGAAGCGATATACTGTTCAAGTGCTAGGCGCATGAACCGCTGTTCTTCTTCATGTTGTTGTTTTGAACGATGCAACCATGCGAGACGCATATAAAGTCCAGCAAGTGCAATATGTTTTTCTTTTTTCAATGTGGCAGAATAAATGCCGAGTTTATATGTATCAATCGCTTCAGCAAATGTTCGCGCCCTACCGTAGTTTTTCCCACGCCAATTGGCGCAAATATTTTGTTGGATTGTTTCCAATGTTTGTGGTGGGAAATATGTTGAAAATTCCTCTGTTGCCGCAAATCCACAGTGTGGACAAACATGGACGTAATATAAAAACGGATTCGCTTCTTCGTTTGCATAATATGAACAAAAGTCAGTGTCGTGTTGGATTGGGCGAATGAAACGTGAACGAACTTTTTTCGTTGTATATGTTTGTTTGCAAACAAGACATGTAACGGTACGATCGTATAAGACATCCATTATGTTCCCTACCTCGTATAGTTGATAGTCATATTATACTATACGATGTTCGTGTTGCCTGTGACTTTTTATGTATTTGTAAAAAAAGTTGTCACGGTTATGATGACGATGTATAGTTTTATTAAACGGATACGCGGAGGGACAATATGAGACATTTTTCATTTGCGAAAATGCACGGCTTAGGGAATAGCTATATTTATGTCAATATGTTTACAGAGCATTTAGCAGAGGAGGAGCTATCACATATTGCAAAACGTGTGTCAAATGTGCATACGGGAATTGGTTCAGATGGGCTTATTTTAATTTGTCCGTCCGATGTAGCTCCAGTGAAAATGCGTATTTTTAATAGCGATGGATCGGAAGGAAAAAACTGTGGCAACGGGTTGAGGTGTGTAGCGAAATATGCATATGAACACGGAATTGTTCAGGAGGAACAGTTTCTCATTGAAACGTTATCAGGTCTTGTAGAAGCTCGTGTGTTTGTTGAAGATGGGAAGGTCAATAGTGTAGAAGTAAATATGGGAAAACCTCGTTTATCTCGTGTTGAAATACCGATGATAGGAAAAGAGGATGATATTGTCGTTAGTGAACCGATCGAATTTGAAGGGCATACGTATTATATGACAGGTGTATCGATGGGGAATCCTCATGCTGTGTTTTATGTGGATCAAATCGAGGATGCTCCCGTCACTTCTCTTGGACCGATTGTTGAAAAAGATGAGCGTTTTCCAGAAGGAATTAATGTAGAGTTTGTAGAAGTGGTGAACGACCGCGAACTTCATTTTCGTGTGTGGGAGAGAGGTTCCGGTGTGACGCAAGCATGTGGTACAGGGGCTTGTGCAGCGGTTGTGGCATCCGTATTAAACGGAAAAACGAAGCGAAACGAAGAAATTGTTGTCCATTTAGCTGGTGGAGATTTGTACATTACGTGGAAAGAAAATGGTGATGTGTTGATGCGAGGGGCAGCTGAAACTATTTGTACAGGTGTATACTACTATTAAAAAGGAGTGATATCGAATGGAACAAATCGTTTTGTTAACCGAAAAAGCAGTGAAGCAAGTGAAACAGATGATGAAAGAAAGCGGAGAAGAAAACGCTTATTTTCGTGTCGGTGTGTATGGTGGGGGATGTAGTGGATTATCTTATGCGATGGGATTTGATCACAACAAACGTGAAGATGATCATGAGTTTGAGAAAGACGGTTTGCGCATATTAGTCGATAAAGAAAGTGCACTTGTATTAAAAGGAACGACGATTGATTATGAACAAGGAGCGATGGGGGGCGGATTTACGATTCATAATCCGAACGCTATTGCTTCATGTGGTTGCGGTTCATCGTTCCGTACAGCGACTCATGCTGGTACTCCAGAGGAATGTTAGGGAGGGATGAATGTGAAAGGACAAAGAAATATTATTTTAGGGCTTATATTTGCATTGCTAGTGGCGCTATTTTCTATCGCAAATATTCAAAATGTAGAAGTGAATTATATCGTCGGCTATTTTGAGACACCATTAGTGATTGTCATATTAGGCTCTGTTACACTGGGGGCTCTCATCGTTTTTCTTGTTGGTGGATGGAAGTTTGTAAAGATGCGAAATTATACAAAAAAGTTAGAAAAAGAAATGGAGCAGTTGCGAGCCTCTTTACCGGAGGAGGAAGTAGCTACTACGATTGAAAATGTGACGAATGAAAATGATCATTCGAAGCCCCTCCCTTAAGAGAGGGGCTTCGAATTACTCAAACATCGATGTAGAATGAAGTGGTTGTACTTTTGCGTTTGGATCGATGTATGACTTCGCATTGTTAACTGCTGTTGGTGCTTCACCAAATCCGCAAGCAATTAATTTCACTTTTCCTTCGTATGTGCAAATATCGCCGGCCGCATATACCCCTGGAATGTTTGTTTCCATTTTGGAATTTACTTTAATCGAGTTTTTCTCAATCTCTAATCCCCATTCTTTAATTGGGCCAAGGGAAGAAATGAAGCCGTAGTTAACAATGACTGCGTCAACGTCAATCGTTTCACGCGTTTTTGTTTTTACTTCTTCTAAAACGACTTGTTTGATACCGTTTTCATCTCCAATCAATTCGACAGGAACGAACGGTGTTTTTACATCAACGGATGAGTTCATTAAATTTTCAACGCTATGTTCGTGAGCGCGGAATTTATCGCGTCGATGCACGATCGTTACTTTTTTAGCAATCGGTTCAAGCATAAGCGCCCAGTCAACTGCAGAGTCACCACCACCGCATACAAGCACATTTTGACCTGCAAATTTATTCAAATCGTCAATGAAGTAATGTAAGTTTTTACCTTCATATTGTGTCGCGCTTTCGAGCTCTAAACGCCGAGGCTGAAATGCACCGTTTCCAGCAGTAATGATGACCGCTTTTGAATAATGAATTTCTTTATTTGTCGTTAGTTTAAATGTCCCATCTTCCAATTTTTCTAACTTCTCGACAGACTGTTCTAAGCAAACGGTCGGGTTAAATTTGCTCATTTGTTCTTTCAAGTTGTCAATGAGTTGTTGGGCGCGAATTTTCGGGAAGCCCGCTACGTCATATATGTATTTTTCAGGGTAAAGTGCAGAAAGTTGTCCACCGAGTTGCGGAAGACTCTCGATAATTTTGACGCTCGCTTGACGCATGCCGCCGTAAAACGCTGTAAATAAGCCGACAGGTCCACCGCCGATAATGGTAATATCGTATAATTTTTGATCTTCTTTCACGTTCATTCCTCCTAAAACGCAAATTTTCATGTATTATCATACCATAAAAAATGGGTAAACGCTTTTGTTGTTTTGAAAATTTCGACATGAACTCGACAAAAATTATGACTAAAAATTGAACAAATAACTCTTGAAAAAGAGAGAAAAAAAGAATAAGATGTTAACGTAGAAATGACAACTTTGTTACAAAACGTTGTATTTTTTTGGTCTATTTCGTGAATAAATTCACAAACTTTCTAAACGATAAAAATCGTTCAAAAAGCGCAAGCTAAAAAAAATAAGAAAAGGTGGAAGTGATTCGCTTGAAGAAGCCAAATGTTGTTGTATTAGGTGCAGGTTATGGTGGATTGATGACAGTGACGCGTTTACAAAAAATGATTGGCGTCAACGAAGCAAGCATTACGCTTGTCAACAAACATGATTATCATTACGAGTCAACTTGGTTGCATGAGGCGGCAGCAGGAACGTTACATCATGAGCGCGTTCGCTATGCGATTGCTGACGTCATCGACCAAAGCAAAGTGAAATTCATTCAAGATACGGTTGAAAAAATCAACCTTGAGCAAAAGGAAGTGCTGCTTCAAAATCATGAGCCGTTAACATATGATTATTTAGTTGTTGCGCTTGGATTTGAATCTGAAACGTTTGGCATTAAAGGACTAAAAGAGTATGCTTTTTCAATTGCCAACGTTAACGCGGCTCGCCAAATTCGCGAACATATTGAGTATCAGTTTGCGACATATAGCACAGAAGAGGAAAAACGCGATGAGCGTTTGACGATTGTAGTTGGTGGTGCAGGGTTTACAGGTATCGAATTTTTAGGGGAGCTCGTAAACCGCGTGCCAGAACTTTGCCGTGAGTATGATGTGGATCCAAATAAAGTGCGTATCATTTGCGTGGAGGCAGCGCCTACAGTTCTTCCGGGCTTTGACCCAGAACTTGTTGAATATGCGGTAAATGTGCTTGAGAAAAAAGGTGTCGAATTTAAAATTGGGACAGCGATTAAAGAATGTACGCCAGAAGGTATTATTGTTAGCAAAGATGACCAAGTTGAAGAAATTAAAGCAGGAACAGTTGTATGGGCGGCTGGAGTACGTGGAAGTCGCGTCATTGACGAATCGGGCTTTGAAGCGATGCGAGGTCGTGTCAAAGTCGATCCTTTCTTGCGTGCCCCAGGACATGAAGATGTATTTGTTGTCGGGGACTGTGCGTTAATCATTAACGAAGAAACGAACCGTCCATACCCGCCAACTGCCCAAATTGCAATGCAACAAGGGGAAGTTTGCGCGAAAAACTTAGCTGTATTAATTCGTGGACAGGGTGAACTACAGCCGTTTAAACCAGACTTAAAAGGAACGGTATGTTCGCTTGGTCACGATGATGCCATCGGGGTTGTGTTCGGTAAGAAAATTTGGGGCACAAAGGCGAGTGTGATGAAAAAAGTGATTGACAACCGTGCCCTTTACTTAATCGGTGGCCCAACACTCGTTGCGAAAAAAGGAAAATTTAAATTACTATAAAAACGAGCGAAGAAATTTTTCGCTCGTTTTTCCTTTACAAATCATTGATTTTTATATATAATTATCAGAAAATTAAGAAAAAGGAGAGGGATTATGAATAAGACAACGTGTCAATATTGTGCAGGAAACGGTTATGTTCATGTTGCGGTTGGTGGGTCTGAAACATGCCATTATTGTGAGGGAACAGGTGTAGCGAAAGATGAAGTAGTCATGAAGCAATAATTGACTGATGTTTTCGCTTTCAGTACACTAAAAATGGTGTATTGGAGGTGAAACGTATGGAGATGAGCATCCCGGTTTTATTCATTTCTGTTTTATTGTTTTTCGTTTTATTTTTCGGTATCGGGTTTTTATTAAATATGATTTTGCGGACGACGTGGACGATGGCGATATTAAGTCCATTTGTTTTATTATTGTGGATTGATCAAATTTCTGTAATGGACTACGTGACAAGTCCATCCGCTTCGCTCGCCCATGTGAAAGAGCGAATCGAATCATTAGCAAGCGCCGATTTAATTATTTTAAGTAGCGGTATTGTTGGTGCTATTGTCTCAGGTGTCGTTATCCAGACGCTGAGAAAAAAAGGATATCGGATGTTTTAAGCCTTCACAATCGTGGAGGTTTTTTTTGTAGCTAATGTATATTTTTTTTGAATGTTGGAAAGAAATACAACCGTGGGAGGAGTGAATAAATGGGTATAAAATGGTTAAGACGGTCGACCATGGTTGTATTGTTTTTGTGCGCGTTCATGACGACATTTCAATCGATATCGGGCGTTGAAGCGAAAATGTTATCTGATTGGTTTTCACCTTCACGTTTTTCTTTTTTCTCGTTTAAATCATTATTTTCATCAGATACGTATGAGTACGTAGCTGATCGTTTTCGTAAACACGAAAAACAAGTGACTCAACTCTCGTCACAGCAGACGACAAACGAATCGTTGACGCTAGAAGAAGCGTTTGACTGGTCACGATATCCTTCTGTCACAGTTGTAGCGACAGGATATACAGCGGGAGTGGAGTCAACAGGAAAAACGCCCGATCACCCGAGTTATGGCATTACATATTCGGGTGTACGTGTAAAACGTGATTTGTATTCAACAATCGCAGCTGATTTGAGAATTTTTCCAATCGGGACGATTTTATTTATCCCAGGATATGGATATGGTGTTGTTGCGGATACAGGGTCAGCGATTAAAGGTCATAAAATTGATTTGTATTACGAAACAGTAGATGATGTGTATAAACATTGGGGGAAGAAAAAAGTGAATGTATATGTCGTCAAACGCGGAGATGGGACATTATCGGAGCAAGAGATGATAGCACTGAACGAAAACGAATCGATGCAAGTGTTTCGACAACAATATATAAAGAAAAAGGAAGTCGGGCTATAACCGAACTTCCTTTTTCTTCGTTATGCAACGTATTTGTTATATGATTGATGTTGGTTTAATGCTTTATAAATACGCGGTGCGATGATACCAGCGACGATGGATAAAATGATGTCTTTTGGAAGTGGAACGAGCATCCAGCTCCATGCCATCGCGTACGAGAAACCTTCTGGTGCTTCAGCCCATAATTTAAATGCTGCATACATCCAGTTTGTACCGACAACATAGTTAATGACCATACCGATGATTGTGGCAGTAATAAAACGTGCGATCGAACGATTTGTACTTTTTTCGATCAGTAGGCCAGTTACGTATGCTGCAAGAATAAAAGAAAGAATAAATCCAAATGTTGGGGCAATGACAGTTGAAAATCCTCCGCTAAAACGTGCAAAAACAGGCGCACCAAATAGCCCGATCAACATGTAAACCGTCATGGCCATTGCGCCACGCTTTGCGCCAAGAATGGCACCAGCTAGTACACAAAAAAATGTTTGCAACGTAATCGGAACGCCACCAATGACGAGAAACGGGGCCCATGATGTAATGTTTGCACCGATCGCCATTAATGCTGCAAACATAGCGATAAATGTTAAGTCTTTTGCGCGCATTTGTTAACCTCCTTTTTTTATTCGTTAACGAAATGGTATATGATAAAACAAAAAATGTCAATACATAAGTGATAGTCGTTTGCACAACATAACAATACGGAGGGGATCATAATGAGAGAAGAAGAACAATTGCTTCGCGCAAATCGGTTGGGAGCAAAAGAAGATATCATTCATGTAAGTGAAACAGATGATGGATATGATTTGCGCGACGCAGCCCATATTGGTGAGAAACAAATGGCGGAACCGAATTATCGCCAGTAAAGAAGAAAGGTGAGTTGGCAACAAGGCGACTCGCCTTTTTTTGGAGAAAGCGTTATATGAATCGTATTTGGATTAAAAGAAATGTTTATTTCAGATTCAATACTAATCGATTGGAGTTGTTTTTGTACTTCTTCTTGTTTCGATTGTTGAGCTTTCTCCATCAATTTTTTCGCAAAAACAGGATCGTTCGCAATTTTTGAGGAAATAGCTGTTGCGTCTTTAAAAAGTTTTTGGATCGCTTTTGCCGATTGTGTAAATTGTGTAATATCGACGTTTGGATACATCGTTCTCCCTCCCTCTAGAAATGTTGATATATCAAGGTTTCTTGGCATCATAGGGGTGCCAAAAAAATTTTTTCGACA
>NZ_JAIWYK010000061.1:0-161634 GCF_022030075.1 Anoxybacillus sp. LAT27 | reverse complement strand
TAGTTTTCCTTTAACATATTAACAAAAGAAAAACGATTTTGTCCTTGACAAAATCGTTTTTCAACAGTCTGGAAATAACCCTCTCAAAGAGGGTTATTTGGCATGCTTAAAAACATGTGGTTTTTCTTCGGCTAATGATCACAAACATGGTGTATGGATACATCGATGCTTAACCACTAAACTTGAGGGGTATGGTTAATCACCTCCTCCTGCTCGATTTAAAGTGAAAAAAATGTGAAATGTATTGACTGTCTTTTTTTTTTTACAATATATACGTATTATGTAATATAAAAGATGGTGAGGGGGATGATTTTTTTGAATGTAGTGGATGCAACAACAAAGTTGCTAGTCGGTAAAATAATGACGGATGGTGTTGCTTACGGGGCTGGTTATAAAGTATGTAAAAAGTCAGGAATGAGTGAAGCGACATCTCATAAGTGTGGAGCTGCGGCTGTGATCGTGACAGAAATAGCGAACAATATGTATTCAGTAGATGATAAAGTTATTGGAGGGGTAAAAAAAGGCACGAATGCGGTTATTCAGTACGTCAAAAATGAAATACAACGAATTAGCGAAGCCGGAAAGAAGGCGACATCCATGATGAATGGTCAGCGCAGATAAAATAAAAAGGTAAGTGTTGCTCTATGTTACACATTGATAAAGTGAAAATGTCGTTAATTTCACCATATGCTGTAATTATATTGAATGAAGAGTACGAGCTTGAAATAACAAAAGACTTGATTATCGCTGTATTTTTCCAACATCATAAATATAGCTTAATACAGTTTCCGTATGCGTATAAAGTATATTTAGACTTCTTTAAAGAGATTGATTGCTTGCGTAAATTAGATTTTGTCGTTATTAGTGTTATTGACTATAGTGGGAATGAGTATTACAAACAAAAAATTACTATCGATCATTCAAATTCTGTTTTAGATTATACGAAGCGACTCTCACTAAAGCATAAACTATTAAAAAGGTGAATTGTCAATGAGCTTTAGCTTTTTCATTTTTCTTATTTTCGCTCTCATCTTTGGAAGAATGATAGATTACTTTATCGAAACGTATGTGGATATAACAATTGTACAAAGTGCCATTAGAATTTTTATCGTTGTCTTTGGATTTGTTTTTTTGCATAAAATAGAAAAACGCTACGGCTTTTCTAAGAAAAAGATAAAAATGAAAATATGGCTCCCAAGTCTGATCGGTGCATTATGTTTAGCGGTCTTTTTATACGAAATCGGCATATTGCTAGGAAAGTAAACAGGTGCCTTTATGCGCCTGTTTTTTCTTTTTATAGTAATGATAAAATTTTTCGCACGATTCGTAATTTATGGTAAAATAAATGTAGCTTCGTTGTTGAAAAAGGGGTGTATCGTTTGTGAGAATTATTTCTTGTCATGGATATGAATTGCAAAAAGCACAGCCGAATACGTCGGAGGATTTTTTTAACCGTTCGGAAGTAACGTTTGTTGACGATGATGGAACGGAGCGGACGTTGCATGTGTTATATGTTCGATATTTCGATGAGCGTTTTTCACAATGGACGCCGTATGAACAAGATCCTGTATTTCAAGCAAGTGGGAAAGACGTATATTTTAAAGATATTGTCGCGCTCGTTTGTTTGCTCGTCGATCCATCACTTCGGACGCGAAAACGTGTATATATAAGTGAGGAAGAAGAGCTTCGTCGCTATTTTTCATCGATCGACTTTGCGAAATTGCCCGAAGTATTTGAGTCGCTTGCAAAACAACAAGCGTACGATGTGAAATCACCGCTTTTATTTATTGCGCAACCGTAAAGGAGGATACTATGGGTAACACTGTTGTTCTTAACCAAACAAAGCAAGTCGAGCAGCTGCTAAGTGGCATCGTAGAACAAATTACTCGTTATTTAAACGAAACGACGATTGAGCAAATGCAAGAAGAATGCGCAGGAGACCGCCATTATTATGAAGGGGTGCTTGCGGACTTACGCCGTTTAGCTGTATATGGTGAAGAAGGGATTGACGCATGTCGCATTGTCCTTCAAGAAGAACCGTTTCGGAAAGCCGCAGCAGAACAGGCGTTATATAAAATTTATCATTCATGTGTGGCGGAATTTTTTACGCCAAAGCGCGATTTATGGTATGAAGATAGCCGCTCAGCGTATACAGGGAGACATTCGATTAAATTGCGTCAACCTGCTCCTCCATCGTTACAACAATTGCTTCATGCGATTGAGGCTGATTTTCAAACGATGCGGGAAGAACTCGAATTTTATGAAACAGACTACCGAACAAAAATGATTCAATCGCAATAAGAAGCTGCGTGTGTCAGCTTCTTTTTTTGTTGCATATGATGCCGAAGGAGGTGGAGTATGCAACAATATATTCATAACGTGCAAGCGTGGCTTGAGCGTGTAAAGCCATTTGTAGAGGAAGAGGCGCTTGAGCGATTAAACATGGAGCTTGAACGTGGAGATGTCGCGCGCATTCATAAACAAGTGACAAACATATATGAACAAATACAACGGAAGCGCGTACCGATCGGAGGACATATGTTACCTAAACTACCGTATGCGTACAATGCATTAGAGCCGTATATCGCTGAAGAAATTATGCGTTTGCATCATGAAAAACATCATCAAAGCTACGTCGACGGATTGAACCGCGCGGAGAAAATGATGCAACAAGCGCGTGAGAAGAATGATTATGCGTTATTAAAACATTGGGAGCGCGAAGCTGCGTTTCATGGATCGGGGCATTATTTACACACAATGTTTTGGAACAATATGAAACCGCGTGGCGGTGGGCGTCCGGCTGGGGAGTTACTTCGACAAATCGAGCGCGATTTTGGCAGCTTCGAAGCGTTTCAACGACATTTTACGGAAGCGGCGAAGCAAGTGGAAGGAAGCGGATGGGCGCTTCTCGTTTGGTCACCGTTTGCAGGGAGGTTAGAAATTTTACAGGCGGAAAAACATCAAAACGGCACACAATGGACGACTGTTCCGATCCTTGTGTTAGATGTGTGGGAGCATGCATATTATTTGCAATATAAAAACGATCGCGCAACGTACGTTCAACAATGGTGGAACGTTGTCAATTGGGATGATGTCGCGCGACGATTTGTAAAAGCAAAAGACCGCGTCATGTAGCGGTCTTTTTGTCATACATCATGTACTTATGCATACACTTGTACAAAACGGACAAAGGGATGAGGGTGTATGCGACGGCAATGGTTTGTATGGGTGATCGTGCTTTGTTTTTTTTGTTCGCTTTTTCCGAATGAAGCGAAGGCGATGTCGGTGAGTGCCAAAAGCGCGATTTTAATGGAACAGACGACAGGACGGGTACTATTTGAAAAAGATGCGCATACAAAGCGGCGCATTGCGAGCATTACAAAAATTATGACCGCCATTTTAGCGATTGAATCAGGAAAATGGGAAGAGATTGTGACAGTAAGTGAACGGGCGGTTCGGACAGAAGGATCTTCGATTTATTTAAAACCAGGCGAAAAAATTGCGCTCAAACATTTAGTATATGGATTGATGCTTCGTTCTGGAAACGATGCGGCGGTGGCGATCGCTGAGCATGTTGGCGGTAGCGTCGAAGGCTTCGTTTTTTTAATGAACAAAAAGGCTGCAGAAATCGGCATGACAAATACGGAATTTGCGAATCCTCACGGGTTAGATGATGCAGAAAATCATTATTCCACCGCATATGACATGGCGCTACTGATGCGATATGCGATGCAAAATGAACAATTTCGTGAAGTATCGGGAACGAAATTGTATCGTGCGCCAAATCCGACAGAAGATTGGGACCGCGTTTGGCGTAATAAAAATAAACTGTTGACGCATTTGTATGAATATTGTACAGGGGGGAAAACAGGATATACGAAGAGAGCAAAGCGAACATTAGTGACAACCGCATCAAAAGGTGGTCTTGACCTCATTGCAGTGACGATTAATGCAGGCGATGATTGGAACGACCATATTACGATGTATGAATATGGATTTGCGCACTACGAACTAGTGACCGTAAAAGCCGATGAAATCGTAGGACAGATCGAAAACCCATTTTATAATAACCACCTATTTGTTGCACGTGATTTTATATATCCAGTTACAAAAAAAGAAGAGGTGCTTATTCGTTTAGAACGAAAATTACTTCGCCCGCAAGAACGATGGAAAGAAACAGGGGTGCCAGCGATTGTTGGAAAGGCTGAACTGTATATCGGAAACAAAAAGGTCGATGAAACGCCTATTTTTTATAAACAGCAAAAGAAAAGACGTTCTTTTTTTGACTGGTTGTTAGGGGTGTGGTGAGATGGTTAATGTCATTTGGGTGGCGCTTTTGCTTATCGGACTTCTGTTTGCGGGAATAAACGGAACGATGAAAGATGTGAACGAAGCGATGTTTCAAGGGGCGAAAGAGGCGGTGACAATTAGCATTGGTTTAATTAGCGTCCTCGTTTTTTGGCTCGGTTTAATGAAAATTGCTGAACGGTCTGGGCTACTTTCGTTTTTTGCCCATTTGTTCCGCCCAATTGCAAAAAAAATTTTCCCGGAAGTGCCGCCTGACCATCCTGCGCTTGGGTATATATTATCAAATATGGTGGCAAACATGTTCGGGTTAGGGAATGCTGCGACCCCACTTGGCATTAAAGCGATGGAGCAATTAAAGCAACTAAACGGTCAAACAGATGAACCGAGCCGTTCGATGATTACGTTTGTCGCTTTAAATACCGCAAGCGTTACGCTTATTCCCACAACGGTCATATCAATTCGCATGACATATCAATCAGCTTCACCTGGAGAAATTATTGGCACGACATTTGTCGCTTCCCTTATTGCCACGATATCAGCGATTATGATTGACCGCGCGTTTTACATACGGAGGCGGAAAAAAGGAGGACTGTGATGCACGTTATTCAATTTTTATCGCTTTGGCTTATTCCTATTTTAATCGCTTGTATCTTGTTGCATGGAACGTACAAGCGTGTGCCGACGTATGAGGCGTTTGTTGAAGGGGGAAAAGAGGGAATTCAAATCGCTTTTTCTCTCATTCCGTATTTAGTTGGTATGCTCGTTGCTGTCTCCGTTTTTCGCGCTTCCGGTGCGCTTGATTTTTTTATTTCATATATAAAACCGTTCATCGTCCCGCTCGGACTGCCGTCTGAAGTCGTTCCGCTTGCGATCATCCGTCCGATTTCAGGAACGGCATCGCTCGGCATTGTGACGGACTTAATCGCAACATACGGACCAGATTCATTTATCGGGCGGTTAGCCTCCACGATCCAAGGAAGTACAGAAACGACGTTATATGTACTTACTGTCTACTTCGGTGCGGTCGGCATTCGCAAAATGGGTGATGCTCTAAAAGTTGGCTTGCTTGCCGATCTCGTTAGCTTTATCGTATCATTTCTTATTGTGTTATGGATGTTTGGAAAATGAAGCGGTCGATATGATCGCTTTTTCTTATTTTTGAACTCCTGTACTGAATGTGGTAAAACTATATAGTGAGGTGAATGAAATGGAACGATTACAAAAAGTAATTGCTCATGCCGGTGTGGCATCGCGAAGAAAGGCAGAGCAATTAATCGTCGAAGGAAAAGTGAAAGTAAATGGAAAAGTCGTAACAGAACTTGGGGTAAAAGTAAGCCCACAAGATCGCATTGAAGTAGACGGCATTCCCCTTGAGCGCGAAGAGCCGGTATATTATTTGTTGTACAAGCCACGTGGCGTCATTTCGAGCGTAAAAGATGAAAAGGGCAGAAAAGTAGTGACCGACTTTTTCAAACATGTCAACAAACGCATTTATCCGATCGGACGGCTAGATTACGATACGTCGGGGTTATTGTTGTTAACAAACGATGGTGAGTTTGCAAATTTATTAATGCATCCGCGTTATGAAATTGAAAAAGTGTATATCGCAAAAGTAAAAGGAATACCTGCACGCGAAAAAATAAAACAGCTGGAAAAAGGAGTAGCGTTAGAAGACGGTATGACGGCGCCAGCGAAAGCGAAAGTGTTATCGATCGATAAACGAAAACAAACAGCGATTGTTGAACTGCACATTCATGAAGGACGCAATCGTCAAGTGCGTCGCATGTTTGAAGCCATCGGTCATCCTGTATTGAAATTAAAACGAGAACGCTACGCTTTTTTAGATTTAAAAGGGCTCAATCCTGGAGACTATCGCGAGCTATCACCGCATGAAGTGAAACAATTGCGCACGTTAGCGCTAGCTGGTTCGCCTTTTCCATCATAATTTTGTCACAATTTGTTCAAATCATTTTCATTATTTGTATAGTAGTAACTTGTATAATGAGGTTGATGAAAACGGTTTATAGGAGAGTTGGCGATGAAAGAAAAGCGATTTTGGCTTCGAACGATCATTTTAGTCATGATGCTTGTAGCTATTGGCTATACGATTTATTCCAATGTATTTGTTGACAAAAAGGCGATCCAAGTTGGTGATTCAGCGCCGGATTTCGTACTAACGGATTTAAACGGCAACAAAGTTCAACTATCTGATTACCGAGGAAAAGGTGTGTTTTTAAATTTTTGGGGAACTTGGTGTAAACCGTGTGAAAAAGAAATGCCATACATTAATAGACAATACGACGTATATAAAAATGAGGGAGTAGAAGTGATTGCGGTCAATGTTGGTGAGGCGAAAGTGACGGTACAAACATTCGTTGATCGCTTTCAGCTTACGTTCCCAATTGTGATTGATCAACAAGATCAAGTGATGAATGCATACGATATTAATCCATTGCCAACGACATTTTTAATCGACAAAGATGGAAAAATTGTAGATATCATCACAGGAACGATGACGGAAGAAGATGTAAAAAAACATATGGAGCGAATTAAGCCGTAAGGGGTTTTCAACATGGAACAAGTAAAATGTGAATGCGGACATGTTAATCCGATCGGAACGGTGCTTTGTGAAGCGTGTGGCAAGCCGCTTGAAGAAGTGCCAACGTTATTAGATATGCGCTATGAAGGGAGCGCACGCCGTTCGCAAACGTACAACAAAACGATCATCGATAAAATTTGGAACTTTTTTTCATCTGTCAAAGTTGGGGTTTGGCTCATTGTAATTACGCTAATTGCCTCCGCGATTGGCACGATTTATCCGCAACAAATGTATATTCCGCCAACGGTATCTCCAGCTGAATATTATGAACAACAATACGGTTGGCTCGGAAAATGGTATTATGCGCTCGGCTTCCATGACTTGTATAGTTCATGGTGGTATATGCTGCTTATTGCACTCATTGGTGTATCGCTTGTCATTTGTAGTTTAGACCGTGTCGTGCCACTGTATCGTGCGTTAAACAATCAACGGGTGACGCGCAATGAACAATTTTTGCAACGCCAACGGCTATTTAGTCGCTCACAAGTAACGAATTATGAAGAGGCATTGCCAAGCGTCATGGACAAGCTAACAAAACGAGGGTATCGTATTCGTGAAGAAAACGGAAACATTTTAGCAGAAAAAGGGCGTTTTTCCCGTTGGGGACCGTATGTGAATCACATAGGACTTATCATTTTTCTCATCGGTGCGATGCTTCGCTTCGTTCCGGGCATGTATGTCGATGAAAATATGTGGATTCGCGAAGGAGAAATAAAAGAAATTCCGGGAACGAACGGAAAATATTTTTTAGAAAATAAAAAGTTTATTTTTGAAGTGTATGAGAAAGGAAAAGAGAAAGAAGCGTTTCAAGCGGCGATTGATCGCGTCGGTAACGGAATGATGGCGAAAAACTATCAAACGGACGTCGTATTGTACGAGCGTATCGGTCCTGTCATTTCGGGCGAAGAGCCGAAGCTTAAAAAAATAAAAAGTTTTTCGATTCGTGTCAACGAACCGTTAAAACATGATCATTACGCGTTATATCAAGTTGATTTTAAGCTAGATGAATTAAAAAGCATGTCGTTTCATTTGACAGATAAACAAACGAACAAATCGTTTGGCACGATTACGATTGATTTAATTCAACCTGAAAAAGAATATGATCTTGGTAATGGGTATAAAGTTCAACTATTAAGCTATTTTCCAGATTTTTATTTTGATGAAAACGGCAATCCAAATACGCGTTCGAAAGTACCGAACAATCCAGCGTTCGTATTTAAAATGTTTGCCCCAGATCGTCCAAAAGGGGAAGTGAGCTTTACTGCCATTCGTCAAACGATTGAACCGCTCGGCGACAACAAGTATAAAATGGCGTTTGCAGGAATTGAAACACGAAACGTATCAGCATTAACGGTGCGGCGCGATTTTACACTTTGGATTTTAGGCGTTGGTGGCGCGATTTTTATGATCGGCCTTATTCAAGGAATGTATTGGAACCACCGTCGCGTATGGATTCGCCGAATGAATGAAGAAGTGCTTATTGCTGCGCATACGAATAAAAACTGGTTTGGACTGAAAAAAGAGCTTGAAAGCATATTTCATGATACACCGTTTGTCATGCCGATCGATCAAACGGACAAGCGGTCATAAGGGGGAAACATCGTGGTTCAACTAAGTAGTACGTTACTATATATAGCATTTGTTCTTTATTTAATTGCGACACTTTTCTTTGGTGGCGCGATTCGTGTCAAAAAGAAAGAGGGACTTGATCGTTGGGCAACGCTTGGTATCGTTGTGACGATCATCGGATTTGTTGCCCAGCTCGGTTATTTTATTACGCGCTGGATCGCCGCTGGTCATGCGCCTGTCAGCAATTTGTTTGAATTTACAACATTTTTCGGCATGATGCTTGTCGGTGCGTTTATCGTCATTTATTTTATTTACAGAACAAGCTTACTCGGTTTATTTACTTTACCGATTGCTATTTTAGTCATCGCTTACGCAAGCATGTTTCCACGGGAAATTTCTCCGCTCATTCCAGCTTTACAAAGCGATTGGTTGCATATTCATGTGACGACAGCAGCAGCTGGGGAAGCCATTTTAGCGATTAGCTTTGCCGCGGGACTCATTTATTTAATTCGCGTTGTTGATCAATCAAAGCCGAGCAAGCGGACATTTTGGCTTGAATTCGTATTATTTTTCTTAATTAGTACGCTTGGTTTTGTTATCGTGACCACATCGTTTCGCGTGGCGGGCTATGAAGCAACGTTTGAATGGATCGATAAAAACGGAAAGCAAGATGAAATGGTATACCATATGCCTGCGCTTGTCGGTCCGCATGAAGGTGTGTTAAAAACGGATGGGCGCATGACACCGCTTGTTGACACACCGGCTATCATTAATGCGCGCAAGTTAAATACGGTCATTTGGTCTTTATTTTCTGGTCTTGCGTTATATGGCTTGCTTCGTCTTGTTTTACGCAAGCGTATCGCAGCCGCATTACAACCACTTGTGAAAAACGTCAATTTAGATTTAGTTGATGAAATCGGCTATCGTTCCGTAGCGATCGGTTTCCCAGTGTTTACGCTCGGTGCGCTTATTTTTGCAATGATTTGGGCGCAAATTGCATGGACGCGTTTTTGGGGATGGGATCCGAAAGAAGTATGGGCACTTATTACATGGTTGTTTTATGCGGCGTTTTTACATTTGCGTTTATCGAAAGGATGGCATGGTGAACGTTCCGCATGGCTTGCGGTCATCGGTTTTGCGATCATTATGTTTAACTTAGTAGCTGTTAACTTAGTCATTGCTGGCTTACATTCATATGCTGGATCTTAAAAACGCCTTCATTGCGAAGGCGCTTTTCTTATGAGAAGTAGAAAAAAGTTTGGCGGTTTTGTACAATAGTGATTGAGGAGGTATGACATCATGGAGAAGGAAGTTAAAATTTTAGTTGTTGATGATGAAGAACGAATTCGCCGTTTGCTTCGCATGTATTTAGAACGTGAGCAATACGTCATTGATGAGGCGGAAAATGGTGAGGAGGCGCTAGCGTTAGCGCTTGAAAATGATTATGACTTGATTTTGCTTGACTTGATGTTACCAGGAAAAGATGGCATTGAAGTATGTAAACAATTGCGTGAGAAAAAAGCGACGCCAGTCATTATGTTGACGGCCAAAGGAGAAGAAGCGAACCGCGTGCAAGGATTTGAAGCAGGAACGGACGATTATATCGTCAAGCCGTTCAGTCCACGTGAAGTCGTGCTTCGTGTGAAAGCGTTGCTTCGTCGCACAGCCAACTCTCCATATGTACCGACGGATACGACTGCGAGGGATGTGCTTGTTTTTCCACACTTAACGATTGATCATGATGCACATCGTGTGACAGCGGATGGACATGAAGTCAGTTTAACTCCGAAAGAGTATGAGCTGCTTCACTTTTTAGCGAAATCGCCAGATAAAGTGTTTGATCGCGAGCAGTTGTTAAAAGAAGTGTGGCATTATGAATTTTTTGGCGACTTGCGCACGGTTGATACGCACGTGAAGCGGTTGCGTGAAAAACTAAATAAAGTGTCGCCAGCTGCAGCGAAAATGATCGTCACCGTTTGGGGTGTCGGGTATAAATTTGAGGTCGTGAATGAATGATGGCGCTATGGCGTAGTGTCGTTGGTAAGCTATGGCTGACGATTTTGTTGCTCGTTGCTTTTGTTCTTTTTATTTTAACGGTTTTGTTACTCGGTTTTTTTGAAAAATATTATTTAGAAAAGACAGGAGATCAGCTGACCCAACAAGCAATGAAAGTGGCGCGTGTCGTGGCAGAACATGATGAACAATTTGCACGCTCGATTGCGTGGACGATGGTTGATGACGTATCGAAGCTCATGATTATTATCGACGATCGCCATTATTGGTATTCGCCGAATGAGAAGCTTGCCGACTTGCCGCTTTCATTTGTACAACAAGATCAACAGTTATCGCGCGTTTTTGATGGAAAAAAGGTAGTGAAACGAACATTAATGCCAAATCAAACGATGCGAAACAATGAATATAACGAGCTGTTTATTGTCGGTGTCCCGCTTCATATATCTGATGGAAACGGTGCTGTATTCGTGTATCAATCGTTGAAAGCGGTGGAAGAAACGACAAAACAAACGACGAAATTTATTTTTCTTGCAGCATTTATTGCGATTGTTTTAACGACGGTATTCGCCTTTTTCTTGTCCACACGCATTACAGCTCCGCTCCGAAAAATGAGACAAGTGGCATTTGAAATTGCCCGTGGAAAGTTTGACTCAAAAGTGCCGATTGTTACTCATGATGAAATCGGGGAACTGGCAATGGCATTTAATCAAATGGGACGGCAACTGCAATTTCACATTAATGCGTTAAACCAAGAAAAAGAGCAATTGGCAAGCATTTTAAGCAGCATGGCGGATGGCGTCATTACGCTCAATCGAAATGGCGAAGTGCTTATTACAAACCCACCTGCCGACCGATTTTTACAAGCATGGTACTACGAACAAGGGCAGCGCGACGATTTATTACCCCTTCCTCCGCAAGTAAATGAATTGTTCAAAAAAGCGGTAACGGAAGAAAAGGAACAAGCTGCCGAAATCGCTTTACAAGGTCGCAATTGGGTCATTGTCATGACGCCGCTATACAATGGTAAAGTTATTCGTGGAGCTGTTGCGGTGCTTCGTGACATGACGGAAGAACGACGGCTCGATAAGTTACGCAAAGATTTTATCGCCAATGTTTCTCATGAATTACGTACGCCGATTGCCATGTTACAAGGATATAGTGAAGCGATCGTCGATGATATTGCGGCAACAGATGAAGAGAAAAAAGAGCTAGCAAAAGTCATTTATGATGAATCGTTGCGCATGGGTCGTCTCGTTAATGATTTGCTTGATTTAGCGCGCATGGAAGCGGGTCATTTAACGCTTCATCACGAACAAGTACCGCTCAAACCATATATAGAGCGCATTATTCATAAGTTTCAAGCGTTAGCGAAAGAAAAAGGCGTTCGTTTATTTGTAGATATGAACGATGAACGTATCGTTTCGTTTGATCCTGATCGCATTGAACAAGTGTTGACGAACTTAATTGATAACGCTCTTCGTCACACAGGTGAAGGCGGAGAAGTGCGCGTCATTGTCGATGGGGATGAAGAAAGAGTACGCATTTCTGTACAAGATTCTGGTTCGGGCATTCCAGAAGAAGACTTACCGTTTGTGTTTGAACGTTTTTATAAAGCGGATAAAGCACGTACGCGCGGCCGATCGGGTACAGGATTAGGTCTTGCGATTGCGAAAAACATCGTCGAAGCGCATAAAGGAACAATTACTGTTCATAGCAAACTCGGAGAAGGGACGACATTTACATTTACATTGCCATTAAAATAGAAAAAACTTGTTGCTATTAACGATATTTTTCGCTATGATAGAAACGTAAAAATTGTTCGACAATTACATATGTCCGTTGCAAAAAGGTGTCGAACGGGCAACCTAGTAGACTTAATAGGGAATCTGGTGCAAGTCCAGAACTGTCCCCGCAACTGTAAATGCTGACGAAATGAAACGTGCCACTGTACAATTTGTACGGGAAGGCTTCAAAGTAGGATGACGCATAAGTCAGTAGACCTGCCTTTTTGCTTCGTCATTCGCGTCTTCGGGGAGTGAGACGACGAAACGACAAGAGGAGTAATTATCTTTTGTTGTTTCCAGCTCATTCCGTTTGGGGTGAGCTTTTTATTTTTATACATAAAAAAGGGGGAAAAATGATGAAATGGAAACATTACGTATGGCTTCTTGCGCTTTTGTTGACGCTCGGATTAGCGGCATGCAACAATAACGCAGAGCCAGCAAAAGAGACGAAGCAAGAAGCGAAAACGGAACAAGCCGCATTTCCAGTCACCATAAAAGATGCGGTTGGTGATGTCACGATTGAAAAAGAACCGAAAAAAATTGTTTCGCTTATTCCGAGTAATACAGAAATTGCGTACGCATTAGGACTTGGTGACAAAATTGTTGGTGTCAGCGACTTTGATAACTATCCAGAAGATGTGAAAAACAAAGAAAAAATTGGTGGTATGGAGTTTAATGTAGAAAAAATTATTTCGCTTCAACCAGACGTTGTGCTTGCGCATGCATCGAGTGCTCATAACTCTGAAGAAGGATTAAAGCAATTAAAAGATGCAGGCATTACAGTTGTTGTTGTACCAAACGCAACGTCGCTCAACGACGTATATGCATCGATTGAACTCATCGGAAAAGCGACAGGAAAAGTGAAAGAAGCGACAGATGTTGTACAACAAATGAAACAAAAAATTGATGCCATCGCTGAAAAGGCGAAAGAAGTGAAAGAAGAAGCGACCGTTTGGGTAGAAGTTTCTCCTGCTCCAGAAATTTATACAGCTGGAAAAGGAACTTTTATGGATGAGATGTTAACGATCATTCATGCGAAAAACGCAGCCGGCGACCAAGAAGGATGGCCGATGTTTACTGAAGAAGATGCGGTGGCGTTAAATCCAGACGTCATTATTACGACGTACGGTTACTATACACCGAACGCTGTCGAGCAAGTGCTCGCTCGCCCAGCTTGGAAAGAAGTTCCTGCAATTAAAAATAAACGCGTATACGATGTTAATTCCGATTTAGTTTCTCGTCCAGGACCACGTTTAGCTGAAGGGGTCGAAGAAATTGCCAAAGTCGTTTATCCAGACATTTTTAAATAACTATATGACTGCATCCATCATTGCGATCGTTGCACTATTATTAGGGATATCGATTGGATCACAATCGATTCCCTTTTCTTCTATATGGGACACGTTGTCGCATCATTTGTTTCATACACCGATGGACGTTCCCGCCACCATTTCGCAAATTATTATTGCGATTCGTATGCCGAGAGTGGTGCTCGCCTTTTTGATTGGGGCGTCTTTAGCACTTGCTGGTGTAGCGTTCCAAGGGCTTTTAAAAAACGTTTTAGCTGATCCGTATACGATTGGAGTATCATCTGGCGCTGCTGTCGGAGCGGTACTCGTCTTCTTTTTTCAACTTCATTTGTCGTTTCTCGGACGCTTTACGTTACCTATCGTGAGCATTATGTGTGCGCTCGTGACATTATTGTTTGTTTTATTATTTGCTCGACTTGCAGAACGCAATATGGGAATTGAAACGATCGTTTTAATCGGCATTATCATGAATGCGTTTTTCGGCTCGGTTATTTCACTTATGGTTGCCCTTAGTGGTGAGGAATTGCGTCAAGTCATTAGCTGGCTCATGGGAAGCGTCGCGATGCGCGGTTGGTCATATGTTTCTTTATTTGTACCGTTTTTTATCATCGGTTCTCTCGGCTTATTTACACATATTCGCGAGTTAAACGCTTTTTCATTTGGCGAGCGAACAGCAGCAAACATTGGCGTACATGTGTTGCGAAAAAAGTTATGGATTTTACTTAGCGCTTCCTTGCTTACAGGCGCAGCGGTAGCTGTATCGGGCACGATCGGCTTTGTTGGGCTTGTCATTCCGCATATGACGCGTTTGATTTGTGGGGCAAATCACCGGAAATTATTGCCACTTTCTTTTTTGTACGGTGGCACGTTTTTAGTGTTAGCAGATGTTGTGGCACGAACGATTGTTTCACCGAGGGAATTGCCGATCGGAGTCATTACATCGTTCATCGGGGCTCCGTTATTTGCCATATTGTTATTTAAAAGTTTAAAACGGAAGACGGGATCAGTATGATTGATGTCAAACACATTTCCTATCAATATGGAGAAAAACAAGTATTACAAAACGTTTCGTTTACTGTTTATGAAGGAGAGTTTTTCGGTATTTTAGGTCCGAACGGGTCAGGAAAAACAACGTTAATGAAACTGTTAAGCCGAGATCTTTCTTTACAAAAGGGAGCCATTTTTATTTGTGGGCAGCATATTGAAACGTATAAACCGAAACAATATGCCAAACTTGTTGCGGCGTTGCCACAACATACAGATGTTTCATTTGGATATACAGTGAAAGAGATGGTGGAACTTGGACGATATCCTTATCAGTCATCTCTCTTTCCGCAATGGACAGAGGAAGACGAACAAGTGGTCAACGAGGCACTTCATTGTGTGACGTTAGCACATAAACAGCATGTCTTATTAGAACAATTAAGCGGGGGAGAACGTCAGCGAGCAGCGCTTGCACGCGCGCTTGCGCAACAACCGCGCGTGTTGTTGTTAGATGAACCGACGAACCATATGGATGTGGCTCAGCAGTTTAAGTTGTTGAATTTATTAAAACAGTCGAAACTGACGGTCATTGCTATTTTTCATGATATAAACATCGCATCGCTCTATTGCGATCGTCTTCTTTTTTTGCGAGATGGAAAGGTAGTGGCGTGTGGCACACCGAAAGAGTTGTTGAATGAATCGATGATTGCATCTGTGTTTGAGACGAAGATGAAGCGTTACGAACACCCGGTATTGCCAAAACCGCTTGTGACGTTTGTTCCATTTTCAGAACAACAAATTGATGACGTGTTATGGAACGTGAGGCAGGACGAAAAGCTGCTTGTCGTTGAAACGATAAAACCTTTTAAAGTGATTTCATCGGCTCTTGTTGGCGGCGGTATGCGTTGGGCAACAACGTTTGTGAATCGGCACGTTTCGCTTGATTATTATTGTGATGATGCTGAACGAGAGATGATTCAATTTTTGCGCCAAAGAGGATTTGATGAGCAATGGACCGTAGGAATGATGACAGCGGTCGATGTAAACGATGTCGCATTTGCATCTGTTCATGAAGATGTTCGTCTTTTTGTTGCAGTAACTGCTGGGGTGGGGAATGCCGTTGATAGTGCAAATGCGTGGCGTCGTACAGATACGGTTATTTCTCCTGGAACGATTAATACGTTTGTTTTCATTGATGGCCATTTGTCAGAAGCTGCATTTGTGCAAGCGCTAATGACTGTAACAGAAGCAAAAGCAAAGGCGTTGTATGATAAACAAGTCGTCGATCCACAAACGAATACAATCGCTACAGGCACGTCAACTGATTGTACGGCCATCGCTGCGTCCCAACAAGGAACATATTATGAATACGCAGGAACAATTACAACGATTGGTAAACAGCTAGCTCGTCTCGTATATGAAGCGACGCAAACAGCCATTGATCGTTATCGAAAACGAAAGGGTGAAAGTTGATGACGCATATATGGGCGGTATGGTTGGCACTTTTGCTCGATCGTCTACTCGCCGATCCCCGCCGCTTCCATCCGGTTTGTTGGATTGGACAAATGATTGCGTATATGGATCGTCGTTTCAATAAAGGAAGATGGCGAAAAGGAAAAGGAGTGTTCACCCTTTTTGTCGTCTGTACGTTCACATTTGTAATAAGTTACGCATTGATTGCAAGCGCATATCGACTTTCTCTTATAGTGGGGGTTTTCGTTGAAGCGATTATCATTTTTACTTCGATTGCGCCAACATCATTAGCAAAAGCCGCATACGATGTACTTGATCCGCTAAAAAGAGGCAACATCGATGAAGCGAGAAAAAACGTGGCGATGATCGTTGGACGTGACACAGAGAAGTTACAAGAAGATGGAATTGTGCGTGCATGTGTGGAAACGGTAGCGGAAAATACGAGCGATGGAGTAACGGCGCCCCTTTTTTATGCTTTTCTTGGTGGGGGAGCGTTAGCCATGTTGTATCGCGCCGTGAATACGTGCGATTCGATGCTCGGCTATAAGAACGAACGATATGCTCAATTTGGCTGGGCGTCCGCTCGTTTCGATGATGTGCTTAATTACGTTCCTGCCCGAATGACAGCGCTTGCTATGCTCTTTGTCCATCGTGCCAACAGACGAGCATGGAAACTATTATTTCGTGATGCACGCAATCATCCGAGCCCAAATAGCGGATGGTGCGAAGCGGCGATGGCGGCGTTATTAGATGTTCAGCTCGGGGGAGTGAATACATATCAAGGAGTTGTATCTGTTCGTCCGACAATTGGCGATGCGTCCGTTCCGCTCACGTCTATGCATATCAAACAAGCTGTGGCGGTGATGAAACGAACGACCATTGCATTTACGATAGGGGGGAGTTTGCTTGCGCTTACCTGCACATGGGGCTAATCCGCAACGGTTATACGAAGCGATGCAGATGGAAGCCCCGCGTTCATATATTGATTTTAGCGTCAATGTAAATCCGCTTCAGCACGAACATGTGACAATAGAACAACAGTGGTTGCGTTGGATGAGTGAATATCCAGAAGAGCGAAGTGAGACGCTTCGTACGATTATTGCTGAACGAGAACATGTCATGCCGTCAAACGTCTTTGTTGGAAATGGTGCTGCTGAGTGCATTTATTTGCTTGCTGAACAATTTGCAGGAAAACATATTGGTATCATTGAGCCAACGTTTTCAGAATATCGTCAGGCATGTGAAGCTTACGGTTGTACCGTTCATTCGTTTATGTTAGATGAACATTGGCAACCACCGCTAGACCAAATGGTTGCGAACTTGCCGTCTTTACACGCGCTATTTGTTTGTCATCCGAACAATCCGACCGGTACCGTATGGTCAGAAGAAACGATGCATACGTTGTTAAATGCGGCGCATGATGAAGGAGTATATGTTGTCGTTGACGAAGCATTTTATGACTTCTGGATTGACGGTTATTCCGTTTCTTCTTTTTTACGCACGTTTGACCGCTTAATTGTGTTGCGGTCGTTAACGAAAATGTATCGACTGGCAGGTGTACGGCTCGGCTATGTGCTCGCACACGAACACGTCGTAAAAAAGTTAATGAAAAAACAGCCACCGTGGAGCGTCAATACGATTGCTCAACAAATAGCGAAACAATTATTAAAAGACGATGCATTTGTGGAGCGAACGAAAGTGTACATTGCATCGGAGCGAAAACGAGTATTTGAACAATTGAATGAACTTGGCTACAAATATTCACCGTCTGTCGTCAATTTTTATATGTTATACGATGAAACGATCACGCTTTTTCCTTTTCTTTTACAACATGGTATTGTCGCACGGCATACGTTTAATTTTCGAGGACTGGACGGAAAATATGTCCGTTTTGCGGTTCGAACGAAAGAGGAAAACGATCACCTCCTCTTTTATTTAAGAAGGTGGAAGCAATGATTGTATTTATTAGCGGAGGGGTGCGTAGCGGAAAGTCTTCATTCGCAGAACGATGCGCGAAAATGATCGCCGAACCGACTGATTCCCTTCATTATATTGCCACAGCGCTGCGGACAGATGAAGAAATGGAAGCGCGCATTGCTCACCACCAAGCACAACGGAAACATGACGGCTGGCAAACGTGGGAACAACCGTATGATCTCGATTGTATCATGCCGATGTTTGGGGGGCGTGATGTTGTTTTACTTGATTGTTTAACAAACTTATGGGCTAATGAGCTGTTTCGCGATTATATATGGGATGTGAAGGAAAAAGTACCACGCATCGTGCAACAAATTAAGCAATTAGGGAACAAAGCAAAAGGGCTTGTGATTGTAAGTAACGAAATATTTTATGACGGTATACCAAACGAACGAGGAACGTATACGTATATGCACGGTCTTGGTTTATTGCATCAACAGATTGTTGCGTGTAGTGATGTAGCCATTTTGATGCGTTACGGTTTGCCGATTGTGAAGAAAGGAAGATGGCCATGTGGCACGGAGTGGTCTTAGCGATACAGTTTTTAACGATCATCCCCATTCGTATGCAAGTGGATTGGAATGAACGAACAGCGCGTGTGGCTGTCCTTTCGTTTCCTTTCGTCGGTGCAATCATCGGACTTTTTCTTGTTGCCATACATGTGGTACTGTCCGATCACATTTCTTCGCTTGTTTTGTCGTTTTTATTATTATTTTCCTCTATCTTTCTTTCAGGAGGATTGCACGCGGACGGATGGATGGATTGTAGCGATGCATATTTTTCGTATCGTGATCGACAGCGACGTCTCGATATTATGAGCGACTCTCGTGTCGGAGCATTTGCGGTGTTATCCATTTTATTTTTGCTCGGTTTTCGTTTCATTTTTATGTTTGAAACGGTTTCTCACATGTCGTTGTTTTCCCTTTTTTGTATTCCGTTATTTTCTCGCTTTGGAATGACGTTGCTTTTATTGACAACACCACTTGCGAAACAAACCGGGATGGCGGTAGCCTTCCGCCAACATGTCGATCATCGGTATGCGCCATTTCTCGTTGTATACGGCCTGATTGCTTTGTTATCGTTTGAAACGATCGTATTATTCTTATCATTAATGTTGTATTATGTTGTCGCGCGCGTGTTTGCGATAAAGCAGTTTGGTGGGATGACAGGAGATGTGCTAGGTGCGTTTATTGAAGGGAGTGAAACATGTTTGTGGCTCGTCATTTGGCTATTACATATATTCGCCATTTTGTAACGAAAGAAAACGAGGAGAAACAATATATCGGTTGGACGAATGTACCTATTGTAAAGCAACCGCGTGTGTCGCATCAGCTTGAAGCGGATATTGTCATGACAAGCGACTTGCTCCGTTGTCGGCAAACAGCGTATGTTTTGTTTCCGAATCACGTCATTGAATGTTCCTATCGTTGGCGTGAACTCCATTTTGGCGATTTTGAAGGAAAAACGTATGAGCAATTGCAAGCAGTTGAAGCGTATCGCCATTGGCTCGATGATCCGGTTCGTTATGCACCTCCGAACGGAGAGACGTTGACCGAGTTTGAGACACGTGTGGAACAAGCGATTGATGATGTTGTTTATCGGTCGGTATCGCATGTTGTTGTTGTGACGCACGGTGGAGTGATTCGTTATATATTATCAAAGTACGCGCCAGACGTACGCCCGTTTTGGAAATGGCATGTCCCATTTGGTGAAGGAGTGACGCTTTATAATACGAGAGAACGTTGGAGGGAGAGAAAGCGATGCATTTCGTTAGCGGCGGTGCTTTTCAAGGAAAGCGAAAATGGGTAAACGCATATTATGCATTAACGCATACACCACATGTTTGGCATTGTGCGTATGAAAAGGCACTCCCACTTCCAAACGAATATAAAACTGTACCTGTCGTCGTCCTTGAAGGAATTGAACAATGGATTCGCGAATATTTTCTTCCTTATACAACACGTGAAAAAGAAAAAATCCTGTCGTATATGAATGCATGGGAGCGATGGGAAAAAGAGAAAGAACGGACGGTCGTTTGGATTGGCTGCGATATGAATCAAGGGATCGTACCAATCGATGCACATGAACGAGCGTGGCGAGATGCAGTTGGTTGGACGTATCAACAACTTGCGCACATATGTAGTCGTGTAGATTATGTATGGTGCGGCATAAATGAACAAATAAAATAGGGGTGATTCGGATGAAGTTGTACACAAAAACAGGTGACAAAGGACAAACGAGTTTAGTTGGAGGACGAGTTGATAAAAACGATGTGCGCGTAGAAGCGTACGGAACGATTGATGAAGCAAATTCGATGATCGGCTGGGCAATGACGTTATTGCAAGACGAAAAGTTTCGTGATATTTATCAAGAACTGCAACGTATTCAACATGAACTTTTTGATTGCGGTGGTGATTTAGCCATTGTCGGTGAAAAAATACCATATAAAGTAAAAGCAGAAATGGTGACGTTTTTAGAAGAACGCATTGATGCATATATTCAACAAGCGCCGCCGCTTGAACGGTTTATTTTGCCAGGGGGGTCTCCACAAGCTGCTGCGTTACATATGGCACGGACGGTGACACGAAGAGCAGAACGTTGTGTTGTAGCGTTAATGAAGCAACAACAAACGAATGAAGTCGTTTTACAATATATGAATCGTTTATCAGACTATTTATTTGCCGTTGCGCGCGTCGTCAACGCTCGCTTGCAAGTAAAAGATGTAGAATATGAACGAAGCGCGATTGTGTTTCGTGATAAAAATGAAAAAAAAGGTGAATCGGAATGAGGCGTTTCACGTTGCTTGTTATGTTTATTAGTCTATCTGTCATCGGTTCGCTTATCAAAATCCCATTTACAATCGGAAGTATTGCGCTCGATAGCGCACCTGCGGTTGTAGCAGCTGTTTTGCTCGGGCCAACAGCTGCTGCGGTTGTGGTAAGTGTTGGACATGTTGTATCTGCTTTATTTGGCGGATTTCCGCTTGGTCCATTTCATATACTTGTGGCTATTGAAATGGCCGCTCTTTTATACATTGTCGGCTTGTTGATAAGACGAGGATGGTTCATTTTTAGTTATGTATGTTTTTTTATCGGTAATGCACTACTTGCACCTTTACCTTTTGTATGGATCATGAGCCCGGCGTTTGTACTTTCTATCATTCCGTCTCTTGCATTAGCTACGGGCGTCAATTTAGCGATTGCTGTTGTCGTGTCGAAAGCGTTGCAACGCGCGTGGGGGAAGCAGCATGCGTGACGTATTATGCGTGCCATTTGATGAACAACATGAGCTCGTTTTTGCCGCTGACTGTTCAGGTGGAATTGGCTTAAAGCAATATGATGTTGTTCAAGCGCCATATGATGTTGTTAGTTACTATGGAGCTCGCGTTTCGCTTATGGAACTGATGAGCATTGGAGCAACGCCAAAAGCCTTTGTACTACAAAACTTTGTCGATGATCGTTCATGGGATGCACTTGTTACAGGCGTCCAACAAACGATGGCGGAGTTACAGTTGTCGCTTCCTATAACAGGAAGTAGCGAATCAAATATGCCGCTTATGCAATCAGCTGTTGGGGTTGTTGCTGTCGGAACGGTACGGAAAGAGGAAAAGAGAATAAATATTACACCAATGGATGCACGTTGGGCTGTCATCGGAGAACCGCTCGTTGGTGAAGCGGTCATACGTAAGAAAGATCGAATCATTCCGCTTTCTTTATTTCGCATGTTGCTGCAGGTAGATGGAGTGTATGAAATAATCCCAGTTGGTTCAAAAGGGATATCGCATGAGTGGAAGCTTATGCATGGGGAACGACCATTTCGTTGTTCCCTTCCGCCACATGCTTCTGCTGGCCCAGCGACATGTGTGCTTGTAAGTTATCATCAAAAGCAAGAGTCGTTATTGCAGTCACTTGCTGGAACGCTTTTTTATCCGATTGTAAATGAATTGTAAAATGTCATGTTTTATCGTTCTAACCGTTCGTATTTTTGCATACAACATATATGGTTATCGCGAACGGGAGGGAATAAACGATGGAAGATATGATGAAACGAGTGCTCGTTGTTGTTGGGATGGCTGCATGCATTCATTTACTGTTTCTTGTTGGATTAAACAACTAGAAAAAGAGAATGTTGTGCTATATAATGTAAAACAATACGAGAGAGGGGGAGAGAACGATGTTAACAGATTACCATAATCATTTAGAGCGTGGGACGTTAACGCTTGATTATTTAAAGCAATTTACGGACGAAGCTGCGCGGAAAGGCATTGAACATTTCGGTATTTCCGAGCATGCGTATCATTTTTATCAGACGAAAAATATTTTATCGAATCCATGGATTGAAGAACGTCGCTACTATGATATGGCTGATTACGTTCGTTTATTTCATGAAGCGTGGGATGCCGGAATTGATGTGAAAATGTCGATCGAAATGGATTACACGCCAGGCAAACATGAAGAAATGGCGCAGTTTATTCGCGCTTACGATTTTGATTATGTCATTGGCTCGATTCATTGGGTTGATGATTTTGGTATCGATTTAGCTGAGTTTCGGAAAGAGTGGGATCGTCGCGATCTATACGATACATATCGAAAATATTTCGATCAAGTGGTGACGCTAGCTGAGTCGAACTTATTTGACATTATCGGTCATTTAGATTTAGTGAAAATTTTTAAATACGTGCCAGAAGATGAGGAATTTTTGTTAGAACAGTACGATCGTGCCACGACGGCACTAGCCAACTCGAAAACGTGCGTTGAAATTAGTACAGCAGGTTTGCGTAAACCTGTTGGGGAACTATATCCTGATCCTCGTCTATTACAAATGTGCTACGACAAAGGCATTCCAATTGTGTTATCGTCTGATGCACACGTGCCGCAAGATGTTGGGGCGGATTATGATCGAGCGATCGCTCTCGCTACAACAGTCGGTTACAAGGAAGTTATGACGTTTTGTAAAGGGGAACGAAAAGCGGTTCCACTTGGATAAAAAAAGGTTCAGCTGCGCGGCTGAACCTTTTATACTTCTAATCTCTTGACAACATCAATATCGCTAATTTGTTCGAGCGTTTCAACGAGTGCGTCATCAAGTGGTTTATCGAGTGAAAGCATCATAATCGCTTTTCCACCCGCTTCTTGGCGACCAACTTGCATCGTTGCGATGTTGACTTGATGGTCACCTAAAATGTTACCGACTTTTCCGATCATTCCCGGTTTATCATGATGTTGAATGTACAACAAATGCCCTTCTGGAGCAAAATCGATCGCAAAGCCATTAAAATGAACGATCCGGTCACCGTAGTGGGCAATATGGGTACCTTTCAACGTAAATGTTTTGTTTTCGCCATATACAGTTAACGTAATGCTGTTGTTGTAGTCGTTTCCGTTTGCTGAAAATTTTTCACTAAAGGCGATGCCGCGTTCTTTGGCGATCATTGCTGCGTTTACTTCGTTGACAGTTGAAGCAACGCGAGGTTTTAAAAATCCAGCAAGCAAACTACGCGTAATGAATGTCGTTTCTAAATCAGCAACAGATCCTGAATACGTAATCGCAATTTCTTGAACCGGCTCGCTCATATATTGCGAAGCTAAAATACCCATTTTTCGAGCTAATGTATAAAAAGCTTGAATTTTTTCGTATACATCTTTTGAAAGTGTCGGCAAGTTAATCGACGATGTGACCGGTTTTCCTTGTAAAAATGTTAATACTTCTTCAGCGACTTGTGTCGCTACGTTCACTTGCGCTTCGACTGTCGATGCCCCAAGATGTGGAGTGACAACGACGTTATCAAAAGAGAGAAGCGGATGGTCTCCCGGTGGCTCTTGTTCAAATACATCGAGCGCAACGCCTGACACATGTCCGTTTTCTAAAAACGGAATGAGCGCTTGTTCGTCGATGATGCCACCGCGCGCGCAGTTAATTAAATATACACCTTTTTTCGTTTTTGCTAAGTTTTTTGGACCGAGAAGCCCTTTCGTTTCTTTTGTTAGCGGTGTATGTACAGTAATGATATCTGCTTGTGCAAGCAATTCATCAAGCGTGCAAACATCGACACCAATTTTTTCTGCTCGTACTTTCGTTAAAAATGGATCGTATACGTGAACGTGCATACCGAATGCGCGCGCCCGCTTCGCTACTTCAGAACCGATGCGACCAAATCCAATAATACCTAAATGTTTTCCGAATAACTCGACACCGACGAAAGCGGAACGATTCCATTCACGTGATTTGACTGAAATGTGCGCTTGTGGAATACGGCGCACTAATGAAGCCATCATCGCAAATGTATGTTCCGCTGTCGAAATTGTATTGCCGTTTGGAGCGTTAATGACGACGACACCGTATCGTGTAGCTGCATCGACATCAATATTGTCCACCCCGACGCCAGCGCGTCCTACAATTTTTAGATTTGTCATTTTTTGCAGTAATTGTTCAGTCACTTTTGTCGCGCTACGAACGAGCAGCGCGTCGAACTGATCAAGTTCGTCCTCCACCTCGCTTACCTTTTTTTGCACGACTTCGATCGTTGGATCAGCAAGGAGTGGGGCAAGTCCTTCTTCGCTCATTGCATCAGCTACTAAAATGCGAATCACAAACATTCGCTCCTTTCAATTAATAAGTTTTTAAATTTCTGATAATTTAACATGCCCGTATGCACGTGTCAATAACTTTCGGAAAGGTCATACAAATGAAAGCGTTTTTATATATGAATGTTCGGAAAAAAGACAAAAAGCTGGCCAAAAGCCAGCTTAACGCATGAAGTGTATTTATTTTTGTTCGTTGTAACGAGCGATGCATTCGTCAATGAGTTTTGCAGCCGCTTCTGGGCCTTCCCATGTACCGATTTCTGTTTTCTTTCCTTCTAGATCTTTATAACGCTCAAAGAAATGAGCGATTTCTTTTAATTTATGTTGTGGAAGATCTTCAAGGCTACGCACATCAGCAAAGCGAGGATCGTCAACAGGCACACCAATTAATTTTGCATCTTCTTCGCCACCGTCTACCATGTTTAAGTAGCCAAGGACACGTGTTTCAATAACGCAGCCAGGGAATGTCGGATTTGTCACGATAACTAAAATATCGAGCGGATCGCCATCTAATGCAAGTGTATTTTCTAAGTAGCCGTATTCCGCAGGATAAAACATTGATGAATATAAGACGCGATCGAGTTTAAATACGCCCCGCTCTTTGTCATATTCATATTTGTTTTGGCTACCTGTTGGAATTTCAATAAACGCTTCAACAACCTTGTTTTCAAACGCCATGCCAAATTCCTCCTTTTTGTTATGTATACTTTTTTATTATAGTCGATTGGACAAGTGGTGACAATGACTGAACGAAAGAAAAGGGCAAGCTTCACGTGAAGTTTGCCCTTAGTTGTTCTTATTCAAATTTGTTTGGATCGCCATCAAATGGCTCGTCCGCGACTTTGATCGAGTCTGTTGGACAGCCTTCAAACGCATCCATCATATCGTCAATCAATACGTCTGGTATTTCGACAATACCTTGGTTGTCGTCCAATGTCACGTAAGCGATACCTTCATCATCGTAATCGTAAATATCAGGTGCAGCTGCTCCACATGCACCACAGGCAATACATGTTTCTTTGTCAACAATCGTGTACTTTGGCATACAATGACCCTCCTTAATTATATGGAACCAATCGTTTCATATGAAACGTTGGAAACGTATTCCTCACACTTTTATAATAAATGTGTTGCGGTAACTTTTCAATAAAAAACTCCAATGAAAATGCTTATCAGTACACAGTTTTCCCTCACATTGCTTCGCTTAATCTGGTAAAATGAAAGGGAAAATGGAGTGAATGTCGCATGTTACAACACATCGTTTTATTTTGTATCGACCGATTTCGGGGAGAACGGTCGCTCGCTGCGATCGATCATTTACTGAATGGCAAAAAAACAGCACAAACGTTACAAGATAGTAAATGGTATGATGTTAGTCGTCTATTTGGGACGGTACCAATTGACCGTACTCGTTTATTTGACGTCACACGAGCATTAGAGATGGATGGACTGATTTCCCAAGTGGACGAATACATATATTGCACAACCGCAAGTGGAAAAGAGAAAATCCGACATTTTATACTTCCCCCTTACATTGATGGATGGAAATATATGAATGAGGCTTCTTTGTTTTGGAAAAGGCTGTCCTTACTTATCCAAACGCTCGCAAACATCATTCATCGCACATCATTTGAGCCTGTACATCGCGATGAACACATTCAATCGTTCGTGAAGCGGTGGCTGTTTCAACATAAGCATATACAAGCGCTCGCCCGTTTATTATATGAAGAAATGTACGCGCTACTTCGTTATGTAGAGGAAAAAGATGCTAACATTTTCGTTTGGCGGTTGACAAGCCATGAGCGTATCGGATGGACGAACGAACAAGTTGCCTATGCCATAAAGGAGGAAGATGTAGCGGTTTTGTTATCGTTTCAAAATGTTCTTCATTTTATGCTTGAAATGACGGAAAAAGAAGAGGAAAAATTTCCGCTTCTTTTTTCACTGCGGGAACAAAAACGTTTCCTATTAACGAGTTCCGCTCAAAAAACATGGGAATTGCTAAAGGAAGGGTATTCACTCGAACAAATTGCCGAGTTGCGTGGATTGAAAAAAGGAACGATTGAAGATCATATTGTCGAAATCGCCACATATATTCCAACGTTTGTGACGACGCCATTTTTAGAGGAGAATAAACGCAAGCGCATTATTCAGCAAGCACAAAAATTACAAACGAAAAAATTACGGGCGATAAAAGAAGTGTTACAAGACGTTTCTTATTTTGAAATTCGGCTTGCGTTGGCAAGGTGGGAGAGGGAAGATGTTTAACATATTAAAGGAACGATTTGGTTACGATTCGTTTCGCATGGGGCAAAGAGAAATTATTGAAGATGTGCTGAATGGACGAAATTGTGTTGCTATGCTTCCGACCGGTGGCGGAAAGTCGCTTTGTTATCAGCTCCCGGGTTATATATTAAACGGCAGTGTGTTAATTATTTCCCCACTCGTTTCGCTTATGGAAGATCAAGTACAGCAGCTTAGAAATCGTGGTGAAAAACGTGTTGTAGCGCTCAATCGTTTTCTGTCTTATCGCGAAAAACGAGATGTGTTGCGTGAGTTAGCATCGTATCGTTTTATTTATGCTTCGCCTGAAATTTTACAATCCCCTTTACTTATCGAAGCGTTAACACGCATAAACATTTCGTTGTTTGTCGTAGATGAAGCACATTGTATTTCACAATGGGGACATGATTTTCGCCCTGACTTTTTAAAGCTCGGTCTTCTTCGCCAAACGCTCGGCAATCCGCCATGTTTAGCGTTAACGGCTACAGCTACACGTCAAGTTATCGCTGATATTGTAACGACGCTTAAACTCGACGACGTTAAACAACATATATACCCGCTCGATCGCCCAAATATTTGTTTATACGTGCAATATGTTCAAACGGTAGAAGAAAAAATCAAGGCGTTAAAACAGCTTGTCGCCACGTTACCTAAACCGGGAATTGTGTATGTAGCTAGTCGACAATGGGCAGAAACATTAGCAGAAGTGCTTCGTGAGGATCATCGCGTAAGCTATTATCATGGAGGTATGGATGGTGAACAGCGACTTCTTATTCAACAACAGTTCGTTTATGATCAGTTAGACGTCATTTGTTGTACAAATGCGTTTGGGATGGGTGTTGATAAACCGAACGTTCGCTTTGTTATCCATTTTCACTTGCCGACACAACCAGAAGCATATTGGCAAGAAGTTGGGCGCGCTGGGCGCGATGGAAACGAAAGTATTGCCATATTATTGTATGCCTCAGGCGATGAACAAATGGGACAATTGATGATCGATATGGAATTTCCGACAAAAGAACAAATTGTCTATGCATTGGACGCTCTACGCCATGGGCGGAAGGAAATGGGGTTAACAGACGTGCAACAACGTCTTTTATTGTATTGGCTAGAACAAATGAATATGCAAGAAGATATACACACTTTAGCTAATCGACTATACGCCCATATAGAACAAAGAAAACAAGAAAAAATAAAAAAATGGGTATTTATGCAACGATGGATAAACGAACAAACTTGTCGTCGGCGTACGATGCTTTCATATTTTGAACAACAACCACTTCCGAATGAGCGTTGCTGTGACCGGTGTGGCGCTGATATATATGTAAACGCTCCTGTAAAACATATTCAACAAATACATTTGCGCCCGTGGCAGGAAGAGCTCTGTTCCATGTTTGCAATAAAGGTGAGGACAAATGATTAAAAAACAAATGGAGATAGCTAGTCAAATGAACGATGAAGAAATCGTTTATCATCTATACGTAACACAAGCGCTTATTTTTCTTATTGCGCTCATTTTAAGTGTATTTTTATTTACGCCTGCGACCTTCTTTTCGATGTGGCAGTGGGATATACGGGAAATACTATTGTACGGTAGCGGTTGTGCGGCGCTTGTTCTTTTTGTCGATTTTTTACTTATTCAGTATGCACCTGAACAATGGTATGATGATGGTGGAATCAATGAAAAATTATTTCGTTCACGTTCGATATCGCACATTTTTATCATGACTATGGTCATTGCATTTTGTGAAGAGCTATTGTTTCGTGGTGTCATTCAGACGCATGTCGGCCTATTTTTCGCAAGCATCATTTTCGCTTTATTGCATATTCGTTATTGGCGAAAATGGCTCCTTCTTTTGGCTGTCATTAGTTTAAGCTTTTGGATTGGACTTATCTATGAATGGACAAGCAATTTATGGGTCACGATTTTTGCCCACTTTCTCATTGATTTTATTTTAGCGTTACACATCCGGTATCGTACAAAAGAGGTGACAAACGATGCGTAAAGACCAAGCGGAAAATTTGCGTAAAAAAATGGAGAATATTAGTAAGCAACAAGAAGACGATGAGCTTCAGTTGCCACCGCGCAGCGAAGTGCATAAAAAGAAAAAAACGAAATGGAAAGTTAAACATCCACTCGTTCGCATTCTTGCACTCTTTTTCGTTTTATTGCCGATTTCCATTTACAGCATATATCACTTAGTTGAGAAGCGTCCCGTCCAAGTCGTGACGATTGATGATGAAAGCTATGAGACTGTTGATGTCGATCAACAAAAAGGGCATAAGCCACAACAAAAACCGCTTGAAAACGAAGCAAAAGAAGAGGAACAAGAATCGAATGAAACAGAATCATCTTTTATTTATCATACCGTACAAGAAAATGAAACGTTATATAGCATTGCGATGAAATATTACGGAAATGAAAAAGGAATGGACCTCATTAAAGAATGGAATCATTTAACGAGCATGAAACTACAAAAAGGACAAGTGTTAAAAATTCCAAATATGAATGGAAAATAAGGTATACCACTTTGTCGATGGACATACAATCGTAGTAAAACACGATCGGCAGGGGTGGCTATGATTTTCCCAATTGAATTAGATGAAGTGACAAAGGCGATTTTACAACGAATGATAACGCATAAAAGAGAATGGGAAGACATGAAAAAAAGAATGAAGTGGTCGTTCATTTTGTTTTTGTTTTCACTCGCTTTATTTGGATTGTATATATACCAAACGGTTGTTATTCCAAATCATTCGTCTACAGAACGAATGATTGTAGCAGCGATTGATGATGAACGCATTTTTTGGTTTACTGCATTCGTTGGATCGCTTGGTTGGTTTGTTTCATTTTGTAAAAAGAAAAGTGATAAAGCGGAGCAAGATTTCCATGCACTCCGCTGTGAGTTCATTCAAAAAAGTAGCGAATTACTTGAAAAACGAACGTGGGAAAAAAGGCACGTTCTTTACGAATGGATGAAAGAAACACATGATATCACGCTTTATCATGAAAATAAATAGCTAGAAAAATTTTTTTCGATCCCTCTCTTCTTTCAAGATTTCGACGGCCTCGCGAAAGCGTTGCGCATGAATGATTTCACGCTCGCGCAAAAAGCGTAAACTGTCATTTAAATCTGGATCATCGCTCATATCAATAATCCATTGATACGTTGCACGTGCTTTCTCTTCTGCAGCGATATCTTCATACAAATCGGCGATAGGATCGCTTTTTGCTTGAATGTATGTTGCTGTCCATGGCGATCCTCCTGCGTTATGATAAAATAACGCGTGACCATGATTGACGTAATGCTCACCCAAACCTGCTTCTTTTAACTGTTCGGGTGTAGCATCTTTTGTTAATTTATAAATCATTGTTGCGATCATTTCTAAATGGGCAAATTCTTCTGTTCCGATATCGGTTAATAGGCCGACCACTTTGTCTGGTATTGTATATCGTTGATTCAAATATCTTAACGCGGCAGCGAGCTCTCCATCCGCTCCACCATATTGTTCGATTAAATATTTGGCAAGCTTCGGATTACACGTACTAACTCGTACAGGGTATTGTAATTTTTTTTCATAAATCCACATCATGTTTCCTCCTTTCTTTATACTTGCCAAGGCCAAGGTGTTTTGGACCAATCCCATGGATATTGAGAGTAGCTGTTGCCGTATTGCTGTAAAGGTCCAAATTGGGTTTCATACTGTTTTTTTAGCTTTCTCCGCTCTAAAGATAGCTCGTTGAATTGCCGGATTGCTTCATAATCGTTCGGATGTGTGTCTAAATAGAGCGTTAAATCAACGAGCGCAAAATCGATTGCTTGGAGTTGGTGCAGAAGGTCATAATATTCCTTAGGCATGCGGCTCATCTGTTCTCACTCCTTTTTCACGTGCGTTATAGTAAGGGTCATAAAACAATTTCCACAAAGTTCCTTTTTTTAGTGCCTCGCTTGGTGAAAATTGCGGCAAGTTTGGCGGCTGAAACCCGACATATAAATTTGGTGCAGTAACGTACGTCTTTTCGGTAATTGGCGGACAAGGATCGAATGAGCTTATATATGGATGGTATGTTTTTCGAGTTGTAAACATCACGTTCCCTCCTTTCTTGAAGTATCATTCATATGTATGAAAAAATGGCATGTCTGTATACGCTGTGTCATTTTATTTTTTAGTGCATATGTTGAAAAAGGGAGGGAGCAACATGTGGTTTCTTTTTATTGTTGGATTTTTATGTGGCTATTTTATGATCGCTTGGACGCCAGCGGTCGAGCCGTTCGTGTTTGAAGTGTTTTTGACCGACATCATTTTTGACCCAGTGAAAACATTTTTTGCGCTTGTTAGTTTCTTTATCGGTTTCATTTCCAATGCGATCCTCATTCGCGCAGCGACTTGGCATACGTTACAAGCATGGCGAAAGGAACCGACGAATCGAAAAGAGCAATTTCTTTCGTATAGCGTATTACTGACGTTTTTTATATTGGCGATGATTGATGTAAAAAAGACGACGATTTTTTTTCTCTTTTCTCTCATATATGGTATGATGTCAATGAGTGTATACAAAGAGAGGGAAAATTGAAATGGTGTATATTGTAACAATATTTGTAGCACTTATGTTATACATGTGGATCGAAGCACATCGGAATCGCGTCATTTTTCATTCATTGCCATTTTCAACGTTTCCAGAAAGCTTTTCTCGCTTTCGTATTTTTTTTATTTCAGATATCCATCGTCGACGTGTATCGAAAACGTTAATTGGCTCATTAAAAGGAAAAGTCGATCTTGTTATTATCGGCGGCGATTTAACAGAAAAAGGGGTTCCGTTTTCGCGTGTTAAACGAAATATTGAGTTGTTGAAACAGCTCGGTCCCGTTTATTTTGTTTGGGGAAATAACGATTACGAAGTAGATTACCATGAGTTAGATGCACTATTGCTTGAAAATGGCGTGAAAATATTAGACAATACGGCAGTTACATTTGAAAGTGAGCAAGGTGATCGCATCGCTTTGCTCGGTGTCGATGATATGAACAAAAGGCGAGATCGGCTCGAGCTTGCGTTAAGCGATGCCGAACAGACAACGTTTCGCATCCTTGTTAGCCACGATCCGCGCATCATTGAAAAAATTAAGCCACAACATGAAATTGCGCTCGTTTTAAGCGGACATACGCATGGCGGACAAATTCGTCTCGGACCGTTTGGGCTATATGAAAAAGGATGTTTGCGAAATATAAATGGGACGATGCTACTTGTGAGCAACGGATACGGGACAACGACGCTTCCATTTCGTTTCGGTGCACGTGCGGAAACGCATCTGATCGAGTTAAAACATAAGAGAAGTTAAGCAAAACTTATACAAAATTTACACACCTCCGTCATGTTCGCTATAATGTTGACAGAATGATGCGAAAGATGGAGGATTTTATATGTCAACGCAAGAAGGAAAATATAATGTGAAAGCAGTGTCAAACATGTTAGGTATTCAGCCTGGGACGTTGCGAGCGTGGGAGCGCCGTTATCAAATTATCGCCCCACCGCGCAATGAAGCGGGACATCGTCTATATACAGAGGAACAAGTGCAAATATTGAAATGGCTTGTTGATAAAGTGAATCAAGGATTCACGATTAGTCAAGCTATTTCACTGTTAGAACAGCGACCGTCAGAGGTGCGTATACAAGCAGAAGATCATGTCACTACGCTTCGAGAACGATTGTTGCGAGCTCTTTTATCATTTGAAGAGTGGACAGCACATGAATTGCTAAATGAGGCGTTCAGTTTATATACAGTTGAGAAAGTTGCACTCGATATTTTAAGCCCATTACTCGTAAAAATCGGGGACTTATGGGAAAATGAAAAAATTACGAGCGCGCATGAACATTTCGCTTCTGCCTTTTTACGGTCACGACTTGGCATGGCGTTTTCTATGATTCCTGTAAATCGCTTGCTTCCAAAAACGATTTCCGTTTGCGGACCAAATGAATGGCATGAACTTGGGTTACTTATTTTTACTTTATATTTGCGCAGAAGGGGTTACGAAACGATTTATTTAGGGGCAAGCATCCAGCAACAAGATTTATCAATTGTCATTCAGGAAGTAAAGCCATCATACGTCTTTTTATCTTGCACGTTACAACAAAATGTACAAGCGACGCTAAAACTCGTCGATCAATTGAAACAAACATATCCACATATTCGTATTGGAATTGGGGGACGGGCGTTCGATAAAGTTGATGAACAAGTAAAAGGCAAGTACGGCGATTATTTTCTCGGACAATCAAAAGAGCAATGGGACGAGTGGTTAAAATCGAATGAAAAATACTTGTCTAAAAGGGAGAAAACGATGTAAACTCATTAGTAATATGACGAACATTTTTACACGTTCGTCATATGCTAACAGTAAAGTCTGTGTAGGTAAGGAGGGATGTTTATGCGGCTTGAACGCTTAAACTACAATAAAATTAAAATATTCCTCACATTTGACGATCTAGTTGAGCGCGGGTTAACGAAAGAAGATTTATGGAAAGATACGTTTAAAGTGCATGAACTATTTCGCGATATGATTGAGGAAGCAAGTGAGGAGCTCGGCTTTGAAATTAATGGGTCGGTCGCTGTTGAAGTGTACTCTTTACCAGCACAGGGCATGGTCGTGATCGTAACGAGCGAAGGTGAGATGGCAGATGAGGAAGACGAGTTTAGCGACGATTATATTGAAATGCAAGTCACGCTAGATGAAAGCGATGATATATTTTTCGAATTTCAAACGTTTGAAGATGTCATTCAATTAGCGACGCGTCTTTATTCGCTCGGTTGTCATGGCGGCTCGCTTTACAGTTATGAAGGACGCTTTTATTTACATTTTGCAGAATCTGTCATTCCAACAGATGACTTTGTTGCTATTTTAGCTGAATACGGAAGCCCCTCCACATTAACGATTTATCGTGTCGAAGAGTACGGCAAAAAATTGATCGCCAACGAAGCGATTGCCCAACTATATAAATACTTTGTGAAAAAATAACCTTCGCCCATACGCGAAGGTTATTTTCTTAAAATGGATAAGGTGGTTCATCTTCTTTTGCCCATGCACGTATAAAGTATTCCTTATTTTGAAATTTATGAAATGAGTCATGATGGACAGCTGGAAACACACGTTCAACGGATAAATGTTGTGTACGATGGGCAAGTAAAGCTTTGCGCACTTTTTTTGCTTCTTCATCTGTGAATGTGAAGACGATATCGATGTTTTCAATTGGGTCACCGTAACGATCCGGGCGACCAACGACAGTTACATAATACAACTGCTCTACAATATGATCCATCAACGTTACTGCTTGATACGTGGCTCGTTGAATCGCTTGATGGTCTCGATGTCCCGAAATACCATGCGGTGGGAACGTCACGACAACGGTCGGCTTATATTGTTCAATAATATGACGAATGGAATCGACGAGCTGTTCTTCATATTCGGGTAATTTTCCATCAGGATATGTACCAGTAATGACATGATCAACACCTAAAATAGCCGCTGCTTGTTCCAATTCCTTTTTACGTACGTGTGGGAGCTCTTCTTTCGTACAAACTGGCGGATTTCCACACTTTCCGGCATCGCCAAGCGTTGCGCTATATACGATCGTTTCGACATCCTCACGCTTCGCTAATGTGGCAAGCAATCCTCCAACCGTAAACGTCTCATCATCAGGATGTGCAAAACAAAATAAAATTCGCTTTTTCATCTTTTTCGCCCCTTTCTATCGTACGTTCATTATATCGCTTTCGTATCGTGATGTGAATGATCGTTTTTTTTGAAAACGATTACAAAAAATCAATAAAAACTTCTTTGCATATGCGCATAGAAGGTGTATACTATGACATGAAAGGCGGACAATATTTTACAAAAGGTCATGGGAGGTTTACAAATGGTAGCCGAAAAGCATACCAACGAAGAAAAACATGATGTCCTACGAGCAACACAAATCGTCATACATAGAGCGCTCGAAAAGCTCGGATATCCTGAAGAGGTGTATGAGCTATTAAAAGAGCCGTTGCGCATGTTAACGGTGAAAATTCCGGTGCGCATGGATGATGGCTCAGTAAAAGTGTTTACTGGCTACCGTGCACAGCATAACGATGCGGTCGGTCCAACTAAAGGGGGTATTCGCTTTCACCCGAACGTGACAGAACGAGAAGTGAAAGCACTTTCCATTTGGATGAGTTTAAAATGTGGGATTGTTGATTTACCGTATGGCGGTGGAAAAGGTGGAATTGTATGCGATCCGCGTACCATGTCATTCCGTGAATTAGAGCGATTAAGTCGCGGTTACGTTCGCGCCATTAGCCAAATCGTCGGTCCAACGAAAGATATTCCTGCGCCTGATGTGTTTACAAATTCACAAATTATGGCGTGGATGATGGATGAATATAGCCGAATTGACGAATTTAACTCGCCGGGATTCATTACAGGAAAACCGCTTGTACTCGGTGGTTCACACGGTCGTGAAACGGCAACAGCGAAAGGGGTTACCATTTGCATTCGTGAAGCGGCGAAAAAGCGCGGCATCGACTTAAAAGGCGCGCGTGTTGTTGTGCAAGGATTCGGTAACGCAGGAAGCTATTTAGCAAAATTTATGCACGATGCGGGAGCGAAAGTGATCGGCATTTCTGATGCATACGGCGGTTTGTACGATCCGAACGGTCTTGACATTGATTACTTATTAGATCGTCGCGACAGCTTTGGTACGGTAACAAAGTTGTTTAAAAATACAATTACAAACAAAGAATTGCTTGAACTAGAGTGCGACATTTTAGTGCCAGCTGCGATCGAGAACCAAATTACAGAAGAAAATGCCCACAACATTAAAGCGAAAATCGTCGTCGAAGCGGCAAACGGTCCGACGACGTTAGAAGCGACAGAAATTTTAACGGAGCGCGGCATTTTAATCGTTCCTGACGTCCTAGCGAGCGCTGGTGGGGTAACAGTTTCTTACTTCGAGTGGGTACAAAACAATCAAGGATATTACTGGACGGAAGAAGAAGTGGAAGAAAAGCTAGAAAAAGTGATGGTGAAAGCGTTTAATAACGTATATGAAACTTCACGAACGCGTCGCGTCGATATGCGCTTAGCTGCATATATGGTCGGTGTGCGTAAAATGGCGGAAGCATGCCGTTTCCGTGGTTGGATTTAATATTTGCATGAATACAAAAAATCTCCTATCATTGTATGATAGGAGATTTTTTAATTGGAGTGAGCGTCAAGTGAAAAAAGAACAAATTATTATTGTCGGTGGAGGACCGTGTGGGTTAGCAGCTGCGATTGCCTTACAAAACGCAAACTTTTCACCGCTTGTCATTGAAAAAGGGAACATCGTCAATTCACTATATCATTATCCGACACATCAAACATTTTTCAGTTCGAGTGACCGTTTAGAAATTGGCGGGGTACCGTTTATTACTGAAAACCGAAAGCCGAAGCGCAATCAAGCGCTCGCTTATTACCGAGAAGTTGTCACTCGAAAAAACATTCGCGTTCATGCATTTGAAAAAGTCGAACGCGTAACGAAGCAAGCGAATGGCTCGTTTATTGTTGAAACGAGCAAAGGTACGTATGAAGCAACATACGTCATTATTGCGACGGGATATTACGACAACCCCAATTATATGAACGTGCCTGGCGAACATTTGCCGAAAGTGACGCATTATTTTAAAGAAGCCCATCCTTATTACAATACAGATTGCGTCGTCATTGGTGGAAAAAACTCAAGCGTCGATGCAGCATTAGAACTCGTGAAAGCAGGGGCGCGCGTCACCGTATTATATCGCGGCTCACAATATTCTTCGAGCATCAAACCGTGGATTTTGCCTGAATTTGACTCCCTTGTGCGCCAAGGGGTCATCACGATGGAATTCAATGCACATGTGAAAGAAATTACAGAAGACGCCGTCATTTATACAGTAAATGGCGAAGAAAAGAAAATAAAAAACGATTTCGTGTTTGCGATGACAGGATATCATCCTGACCATGATTTTTTAAAGAAAATGGGCGTTTATATTGACGCTGAAACAGGGCGACCAGCATACGATCTAGAAACGATGGAAACAAATGTGGAAGGTATTTTTATTGCAGGCGTCATTGCGGCTGGAAATAACGCAAATGAAATTTTTATTGAAAACGGTCGTTTTCACGGTGACTTGATTGCTGCATGCATTGCTAAAAGAGAGAAGAAAGTGTCCGAATAAAATTCGGGCGCTTTTTTTATTGTTTTATATTGTTAACTGTAATAAAATATAGGTTAACAAATAAGAGGGAGAGGAGCATAATGAAAGGTTTTTTTATTACAGGGACAGATACAGACGTAGGAAAAACATTTGTCACTGCTTGTATGTTGCGCACGCTTGTTGACAAGCGTATACGTGTGATAGCTTATAAGCCTGTGCAGAGTGGAGCGCAATGGCAAGACGGGAAATGGATCGCGCCTGATGTCGACGTGTACCGAAAAGTGATTGATGTGACTGATGAAGATGGATGTACATACTTACTACAAACTCCTTGTTCGCCGCATCTTGCTGCAAAAATCGACGGAGTGACAATCGAGCCCGATCACATTGTGGCACACGTCCATCAACTGCAACAAACTTATGATTTCGTGCTTGTTGAAGGAGCAGGAGGAATTGCGGTTCCACTCGTTGATAAGTCGTTTCTCATTGCTCATTTAGCTCAACTGCTACATTTTCCGTTGATCATCGTCGCGCGAGCAAGCGTTGGAACGATCAATCATACGGTGCTGACAGTGGAATATGCGAAAGCATTTGGTTTACAAATAGCTGGCATTATTATGAACGGCTTTTCTACACCAAAAAATGAAATTGAACAAGAAAACATACGAATGATTGAAGCGATGACACATGTTCCGGTGATCGGCGAAATTCCGCATATGACAAACTTTTCACATCAACAAATTGTATGGAGAAAGGAATGGTGGCAATGAACGAGTGGATTGAAAAAAGTAAAACATATTTATGGTTGCCGTTTACACAAATGAAAGATTATGAACAACATCCGCTCGTTATCGAAAGCGGGGAAGGCATTTTTTTGACGGATGTAAACGGAAAAACATATTATGACGGATATTCATCTCTTTGGTTAAACGTTCATGGACATCGAAAAAAAGAAATTGATGATGCTATTCGTGCTCAGCTTGAACGTATTGCTCATTCAACGCTGTTAGGGGCAGCGAATATTCCTGCCATTGCATTAGCCGAAAAGCTAATCGAATGGACGCCAAGTCATTTAACGCGCGTATTTTATTCAGACAGTGGAGCAGAAGCTGTAGAAATTGCGCTCAAAATTGCCTTTCAATATTGGCGAAACATCGGAGAACATAAAAAACAAAAATTTGTCACATTAACAAATGGGTACCACGGAGATACAGTCGGCGCCATTAGCGTCGGAGCGATTGATCTTTTTCATACCGTATATGAACCGCTTATGTTTACGAGCTATAAAGCACCGTTTCCGCTCGTCTATCGCCACCCAAGCAACGATCCGAACGTTGTGCGCGATGAGGCGTTAGGTGCATTAGAAGCGTTATTTGCTGAACATCATGAAGAAATTGCCGCCATGATTGTTGAAGGAATGATTCAAGGGGCAGGTGGTATGCATGTCATGCCAAAAGGATATTTAAAAGGGGTGGAACAATTATGTCGGCAATATAACATTTTATTCATTGTCGATGAAGTAGCTACCGGTTTTGGCCGAACAGGAAAACGATTTGCGATCGAGCATGAAGATGTGCAACCTGACATCATGACGGTGGCAAAAGGCATTACGGGCGGTTATTTGCCGATTGCTGCTACATTGACGACCGAAGCGATTTATGAAGCATTTTATGGCGACTATGCAGAGTTTAAAACGTTTTTCCATGGACATTCTTACACAGGAAACCAGCTCGGTTGTGCCGCTGCTTTAGCAAATATACAAATTTTTGAACGTGAGCGACTGATAGAACAAATAGAACAAAAAGCCACATTTGTCGCTGAACAGCTTGCATCGTTTAATGAACTTAATCATGTCGGTGATGTACGTCAGCTTGGGCTCATGTGTGGCATCGAACTTGTGCGTGATCGCCGTACACACGAACCGTATCCGTGGACGGAACGGATGGGGTATAGAACGACATTAACGATGAGAGAAAAAGGGATGTTAACACGCCCGCTCGGCGATGTGATCGTTTTTATGCCACCGTTAGCTAGTACGTTTGAGCAACTAGAGGCGATGATCGCTATCATGAAAGAGGCGATTATTGAAACAACAGAAAAAAGGGGCTAATTGTCAGCCCCTTATATTTCACCGTATATCGGTTCAGGATTTTGAAGTTTTTCTACCTTTTCTTCAATTCCATTTTGCGCATTAATAAAAATGCGATATGTGTCATCTCCGAGCGTTCCTAAAAATTCATAGCAAAGCACTTCTTCATTCATGTTGTTCATAATAATCGCCTTTCTTTCTTCCATAATGGTAACATTCGGATTCATTTTTTTGCGCGCTTGCTCAATTGAAATTGCTGGTTTTGGAATCGTTCGTTCACGTTTTGACGATAAGTAATCGCGAGCGGAAAAGCCGATAATGTTTCCATCGTCTAGTGCGATTTTCATTTTAATCGATTCAGGGTAAATACGAACGCCATCCTTTGCTGTGACGAACGTGAGCATAGCAACGTGATCGTATTGAGTGCTTTCGTACAATTCAAAGTTGTTAAATTTATGTTGCTTTAAAAACTGAAGCCCGCGCATCGTCGCTTCGTTTAAACTAATGTTTTGTTTATTAACAGGACGATTTTCAATGACCCAAATTGGATATCCTCCTCTTTCGGTAATATCCATATACGTTTCACTCTTCGTTTTCGGATTTTTAATCGTCACACTATAAAATGCATCACTTGCACCTTTTCCGCTATGAACGACTTCAATTTTTTCATTCCCTTTTAAACCGAGAAACGTTTTTGCGATTTGTTTTGCTTCTTCTTCCGTAATCTTTTTTCCAGAAATATGTTCAAATCCTTTTTCTCTTTTTTCTACGCTTGTGAACGAAGGACCGAAATCAGTTTCATTATAAGATTGAACATTTTTCTCTACCGTTTTAAATCCGTCTATAATGGTGTTGTCGTTTGGACGATTGTTTGTCGCAAGTGCCAACTCGACATCCATCCAGCGCAAGTTGTTTTCTAATACAAGATGCTGGACGTTTCGTAACTCTTGTTGAATATCAGCAGATTTTTTGTATAGTTGTTGCAATGTTTTATATTCCTCTGCGTTTAACGGCTGTTTATCTAAATCGCGAATGGCTGCACGATAGCTGAATGAACCAATATTCGATAAAAATTCTTCTGTTTTATTGAACGGCAAAAGAGAAAGTGGGAGCTGTCCAACGGTTGCGTGTGCTTCAGAAGCAAGGCGCCACACTTCTGCAAGCGCTGGCGACAGCGATTGACGGGAGTTCATTGCAAGCGTTGTCCCAATTTGATCGTGAAGTAAGTCGATTTGATACGTTAAATCATGAAAGGCACGTTGATAATTGTTTTCAGCATGAATCAAAATAGCATTTTTTTGTTGATGCTCCCGATATCCCCAATAGGCTGTCCCTACAACGCCGATCGATAGTGCTCCAATGAGTAAAATTCGTAGCAAAAGGCTCCCCTCCTATTTACAAAAAATATGTTTTCCAATTCGTTTAATTTGTGGCCTACTCCAAATCCAACCGTTTGTCGCCGTATTTGGATTAAAATAATATAACGCTCCGCTTGACGGATCCCAGCCGTTTAACGCATCAAGTACCGCCTTGCGAGACGTTTCGTTTGGGGTGAGCCAAATTTGCCCGTCTGCAACAGCTGTAAACGCCCCCGGTTCAAAAATGACACCGGCGACTGTATTCGGAAACGAAGGGCTATTGATACGATTTAAAATGACTGCTGCAACAGCCACTTGGCCGATATATGGTTCACCGCGTGCTTCTCCGTGTACAGCATTGGCCATCAATTGTATATCATTTTGAGAAAACCCGTTTGGCACATTTACCGCAGCTGCTTTGACACGTTTTACGGCTGTTTGTTTAGAGTTGCTACGTGTATTTGTCGTTTTTTTCGCAGTTGTTTGATTTTTGGCTTTCGTTTGCCGTACTTTTACTTGTTTGCTTAGCGGAACGCCACCGTAATGAGTAAATGTATTTCCTTTTCGCAAATTGTTATGAACAAATGATTTGTAATATTTTGAAGCTCGCACTAATTTTTTCTTTGTCGTTTCTCCGGCTAAACCATCTACGGGCAATTTAAATTTGTATTGAAAGTTTCGTAACGCCCAATACGTCCGCCAACCAAATACTCCATCAATTTTCCCTCGATAAAAGCCGAGATATTGCAATCTCGCTTGTAGTTCGATGACATCGTCACCGACAGCTCCGCGCTGGATAACTTGTTTAGAAAACGCGTGCACTTGCGATGTATAACTGAACGAAAAGATTAAAAACAAACAAATGAACCATTTGCGCATTGTGACTCCTCCCTTGATGTGTAAACAATACCTTTTGACGATATTTTTTGTCACAATGACGTTTTTATACATAATAAAACATAATAAAAAGCCAAGCGTTACGCCTGGCTTGATGATTGAGGGATCTCTATCGACATTCCTCTTGCAAGTTTTACTTTTCGTAAAGCGAGCCACCATAAAAAAATCATAAATGGAAGCATGTAATAGATCCAGCGTTCTTGTGTCAATAAAATGTAGTCGTATATGCCGTGAAATAAAAATGGGAGAAGGAAAGACAACCATATATAATTTTTTTCTTTCTTCGGCAAACTAAATTTTGCTCTTCCTAAATAAAAACCCATAATGACGCCGAATAGCGCATGGCTCGATACAGGTAAAAGCGCGCGGGTTACTGCAAATTCAACGCCGTTGGCAAATAAATATAAAATGTTTTCAAGCGTAGCAAACCCGAGCGATACACTTACTCCATACACAATGCCATCATACGGTTCATTAAATTCCCGATGGTCATAAATGGCATAGTAAAACACAAACCATTTAAAAAATTCTTCCAATAAACCCGTTGATAAAAACGCTTCAACAAAATGGTTGGGCAACATATGCTCAACTTTTAAAACGTGTTGAATAAACATAAGTGGAAAAACTAAAAATGCACCGTATAAAAACATGCGTAAAACAAGTGATAACGGTTCGGTTTCGTATTCGTCCTTCAAATAAAAATAACTGAGCAACGCTAATCCGGGGGCAATCCCCGCAGAAATAATAGCCCACATAATTTCTTCCTCGTTCCCAATTCTTTTCTTTTCATTTTGATGGTATCATGTTATTGTCAAATTGAAAATGCTATGAGGTGTATTTTTCATATAACGGAAATGTTTTAGTGAGGGGGATTTACACATTGATTAAAATTGGGGTGCCGTTAACGCTTGAACTAAAATATAGCGAACATATGGAAAAGTATAAGTGTAAAGTGGCTGAAATAGAAGACGGGAAAATTTACATTGATTATCCAATTGATATGAGCACAAATCGTACAGCATTTTTGTTAGACGGAACGCAGCTAAAGGTCAGTTTTGTCGGAGAAGATGAAGCAGTGTATGCGTTTGAAGCGGAAGTGCTAGGTCGCACAAAACGAAACATTCCGTTGCTCATTTTATCATATCCTGGAGACAATCAACTTCTTCGTATTCAACGTCGTCAGTTCGTGCGTGTCGATGCGATTGTTGATGTAGCGATTCATCCGTTACAAGATGAGTTTGTCCCATTTACGACCGTCACAAGCGACATAAGTGCAGGTGGGGCAGCAATTGTATTACCCCATCACGAAACAGGGATAAAACATGGGATGACCATTGAAATTTGGCTTGTGCTACATATGCGTTCAGGAGATTATCATTATTTACATTTTCCTGCCCGTGTTGTGCGTATATTTGAGGAAAACGTCGTAAAAGCATCCTTGCAGTTTTTGGAAGTGAACGATGTTGATCGTCTCACATTAATTCGTTACAGTTTTGAAAAACAACTTGAACTAAGAAAAAAGGAGCAACTTGACGCATAAACGCGCACTCCTTCTCCCATAATAAGAATAAAATGGTGCGGAGGGAAAGAAGTGAAGCGCGTTGAACGTATGTTATGGAAATTAGCGATCATTCAATTTATTTTTTTACTCCTTGCTCAATTTATTGTTTCTCATTCATCGCTGGCTCCTTATATTGTAAAAGTCGTTCATTACGAAGGTGTCATAAAAAATTCTGAAACAAAAACGATTGAAACATTCGACCAAAGATAAGTGGTATGGTACAATATAAAAGGCAGGAGCGTTCCTGCTTTTTATATTGAAAACAAAATGTTTTACAGGAGGCATTATGGAAAAGAAAATTTCGATCGCGATTGACGGACCGGCGGCTGCTGGAAAAAGCACGGTCGCGAAACGATTAGCAGAAGCTTTATCTTATGTCTATATTGATACAGGAGCGATGTATCGCGCCTTAACATATTGCGCGCTTCAGCGCGGTGTAGATGTTCATAACGAAAAACAATTAATGAATGTACTTCATGATACATATATTGAATTAAAGCCGTCACCGAGTGGACAACTCGTATTTGCAAATGGTGAAAATGTAACCGAAGCCATTCGGACAAATGACGTCACAAACAACGTATCGTATGTGGCCAAACACCCATCTGTCCGCGAAGAAATGGTAAAACGCCAGCGGGAGTTAGGGCAACATGGCGGTGTCGTCATGGACGGCCGCGATATCGGTACGCACGTGTTGCCACATGCTGAAGTGAAAATTTTTTTACTTGCCTCTGTTGAAGAACGCGCGAAACGTCGGCATGAAGAAAACGTCTTAAGAGGCATTCCGTCTGACTTCGAGCAGCTGAAAGAAGAAATTGCTCGGCGTGATCAAATCGATTCTGAGCGTGCAGTTGCTCCGCTAAAAAAAGCAGAAGACGCGATTGAAATTGATACGACATCGTTATCGATCGATGAAGTGGTTGATCGCATTATGCGCATTGTTCGAGAAAGGGTGGAAGGGTAGTGAGTTTTTACACGTTTGCCCGTACAATTGTGAAACAAGTGCTGACTCCGCTTTACCGAATTGAAGTAAGCGGAGTGGAACATATTCCAAAAGAAGGTGCTGTCATTATTTGCGCCAATCACATTAGCAACCTAGATCCACCGATCGTCGGTATTACATGTCCGCGCCCTGTTCATTTTATGGCAAAAGAGGAACTGTTTCGCACACCGGTTGTAAAACAACTCGTTTCACGCCTTCATGCGTTTCCTGTTCGTCGTGGAATGGGGGATCGTGAAGCGCTTAGAACAGGCTTAGCTTTACTGAAGGAGAAAAAAGTACTTGGATTATTTCCTGAGGGAACACGAAGCAAAGACGGGAAATTAAAAAAAGGGTTAGCAGGAGCAGGTTTTTTTGCGTTGCGTAGCGAAGCGGTTGTTGTACCATGCGCTATTATCGGTCCTTATCGTGTTGGGAAAAAGTTAAAGGTCGTATACGGTGCGCCCATTGATTTTACGTCATGGCGGGAAAGAAGAGCGAGCGCCGATGAAGTAACGGCAGTTATTATGGAGCATATTCAACAACTTTTAAATGAACATCAATAGTTATGACTTGACAAAACGACTGTTTTAATACAGATTAGTAAAAAAGGAAGTTTTTTCTTCGTGTCGAATGGACGAGCATACTGATGTTCGCCCATTGAACATATATTTCTGTCGTTGAGCAGGTGTGGAGTGTAAGGAGGTATTCACTATGGAAGAGATGAATCAAGTCGATGTGCGTGTCTATGAAGTAGGTGACACAGTGAAAGGTCAAGTAACAAAAGTAGAAGACAAGCAAGTGCTTGTCGATGTCGAAGGAAGCAAGCTAGTTGGTATTATCCCAATTAGTGAGCTATCAAGCCTTCATATCGAGAAAGCGAGCGATGTACTATCAATTGGGGATACGGTCATCGCAAAAGTAAAAAAAGTAGAAGATGAAGCGCTTATTTTATCGAAAAAAGCTGCAGATGCAGAAAAAGCGTGGGAAGAGTTAGAGAGAAAACTCGCAAACGGTGACACGTTTGATGTAGTAGTGAAAGATATTGTAAAAGGTGGGCTTGTGGCGGATGTTGGTGTCCGTGCATTTATTCCAGCGTCCCTTGTTGAAAAAGATTTTGTTGAAGATTTTACAGACTACAAAGGACGTACATTAACGGTAAAAGTCGTTGAGCTTGACCGCGAAAAAAATCGCGTTGTCTTATCACATCGCGCAGTTGTAGAAGAAGAGGAGTCGTCCAAAAAGAAAGCTGCATTACAGTCGCTTCAAGTCGGTCAAGTGCTTGAAGGAACGGTAGTACGCATGGCCAACTTCGGTGTGTTCGTCAATATTGGCGACATTGATGGTCTTGTACATATTTCTCAACTTGCTCATACACGTGTAGATCATCCGTCAGACGTCGTAAAAGAAGGCGATATTGTAAAAGTGAAAGTGCTTGCAATTGATGAAGAAAGCGGACGCGTTTCTTTATCAATGAAAGCTGCGCTTCCAGCGCCTTGGGACGGCATTGAACAAAAAATAAAAGAAGGTGACGTACTCGAAGGCACAGTCAAACGTTTAGCTCCATTTGGAGCGTTTGTCGAAGTGTTCCCAGGCGTCGAAGGTCTTGTTCATATTTCTCACATTGCAACGAAACATATTGGTACGCCGCATGAAGTGTTGAAAGAAGGCGACGTCGTAAAAGTAAAAGTGCTTGCCGTAAACGAACAAGAGAAACGTTTGTCGTTAAGCATTCGTGAGTTGCTAGAAGATGACGTACAAGAAGACTATCGTGAATATACAACTTCAACAGAAACGACAGGATTTCAAATTGGCGAAGTGATTGGAGAGCAGTTAAAAAAATTAAAATAACATGGTGATCGCAGTGGAACGTGCAAAACGAAAATTACAACATATTGAATACGCGCTCGCAACAGGACAACGTCGCTTGCACGGATTTGAAGATGTGACATTTGTGCACAATAGCTTGCCGAATATATCCACTGCTCATATCGATTTGCAAACAAAAATCGGCGAACTTTCTTTACGTTCGCCGATTTTTATTAATGCGATGACGGGCGGTGGAGGTGCGGAGACGACAAAAATTAATGAACAGCTTGCTTATGTCGCAAATGAATATGGCTTAGCCATGGCCGTTGGTTCGCAGATGGCCGCTTTAAAAGATGAGCGAGAGCAACAGTCGTTTACCATTATTCGTCAAGTCAATAAGCATGGTATTGTATTCGCCAATTTAGGTAGCGAGGCAACGGTTGACGAGGCGAAACGTGCAATCGATATGATCGAGGCGAATGCGCTTCAAATTCATTTAAATGTCGTTCAAGAGTTAGTGATGCCTGAAGGAGATCGCAATTTTTGCGGGGCGCTTTCACGCATTGAACAAATTGTCTCTGCTGTTGATGTGCCTGTGATCGTAAAAGAAGTCGGATTTGGAATGAGCAAAGAGACGGCACGGAAGTTGGAAAGTGTAGGTGTATGTGCTGTTGATGTCGGAGGCTTTGGGGGCACAAATTTTGCGCAAATTGAGAATAAGCGACGTGAAAACCAACTTGATTACTTTAACGAATGGGGAATAACAACAACAGCATCGATTGCGGAAGTGGCGTCCGAAGTCCAGCGTATAAGCATTATCGGAAGCGGAGGAGTACAACATGCACTCGATGTGGCCAAATGTATTGCTCTTGGTGCTTCTGCGGTAGGCATGGCGGGCTATATGTTGCGTCTCTTGATTGAAAAAGGAGTGGACGCGCTTATGGCAGACATCAATCAGTTGCACGAAGATTTAACGGTTATTATGACCGCACTAGGTACTCGAACGATTTTTGACTTACAAAAAGTTCCTGTCGTCATTACAGGAAAAACGCATCATTGGTTGCACGAACGCGGCATCGACACGACGCGTTACAGCCAGCGCCCATGAAAAAAGGTGTCCCGAAAAAAGCGGGGCACCTTTTGTTGTGTAGATCGTTATTTTTCTGTTTTTGTGCTTCCTTTAAAATTTTTCGCTGGATCGCGATCAGATTCGACGCGACGCGACTGTTTCAACTTCTTTTCTTGACGATCTTTCCCCATCTTGATCCCTCCTTGCTTATTTTATTTTGCCCGCTCTCTTTTTTCACATACAGAGATTAAATTTTTAAAAATAAGACATAATGGAAAGTGGAGGTGTTATGGTGGAAGGAAGTTATTTTTATTGGCTTTCTTGGTTTTTATGGATTGTTTACACGTTTTTTGCTCCGAAAAACCGCACTCGTCTATTGATCTGTCTATATGTTTTATTGTTAATTACGCTATCTATTCATGAGATAACGGTGTATTCGTTCTCTGTTTCACTTGCTTACATTCTCATGCTCATTGTTAGTTATTTTTTTGTAATGAGGCAAAGGGGAAAAGCGTTCGTTTATTTTGCGTTCGCTAGTGCCAGTTTGACTATGTTGTATGCCGCATTTCATTTTTTATTGTTATTTGATCCGGTTTGGGTGTTTACTGAAGCAACATGGTTGCTGGCGTTAGCACTTTTATTTGCATCGTTTGCGTTATATCGGTCATTTTATGATCGCTTACTTGTGTTAACGGTTGGTTGTTGTCAAGGTGATTTCTTATACGCATTTGTGTTAAAGCAATTTTCCTTTCCCCATTTGATCGGTTCTCTTTCTTTTTTAGATGGATGGGCGTTAGCGAGCGCTTGTTTATTTGGATGGCAATGGCTTGAACAGTTACCGATATACATTGATGCACGATTTCAAAGACGAGCAAGGGAGGTTAAGACGTGAACGAATATACGTACCCGATTTTATTTGGCGTAACGGTCGGTGTGTTAACGCGTCTATATTTATTAAAAACGGACTATCGTCAATATCCGACGTATTTGCATGGGAAAATTATTCATATTGCACTTGGTTTTATCGCTGCTGGACTTGGAACGATTGCGGTACCCGCCATTATGGAGAAAGAGTTTGCAGCTATTACATTTTTAGCATTGGCTGCTTCGCAGTTTCGTGATGTGCGCAATATGGAACGAAATACGTTAAATGAGCTTGACCAATACGAGCTTGTCCCGCGTGGCAAGACGTATATCGAAGGAATTGCGATCGTTTTTGAAGGGAGAAACTATTTAGTTATTTTTGCGTCATTTTTAAGCACGTTTGCTTATTTAGTTTGGAATATATGGCTTGGAATTGTTGCGGCAGCCATTTCATTTATTTTTGCTCGCAAATTCATGTCCGGCAGTCGGCTTGGTGATATTGTCGAAGTGGAATATGTAAAACCACATTTTAAAGGGGCGGGGTTGTATGTTGATAATATTTACATCATGAATATCGGGTTAGAAGCACGTCGCGAAGAAATTTTACGGTATGGCATGGGCTTTATTTTAAAGCCGAAAAACTTTAACGCTCGCTCTACGATCGCAAATCTTGGTCAACGCCAAGCAATTTTACATGATATTTCAACAGCATTAGGCGTATATCGCGACTCGGGCACGCCAGCGCTTGTGCCGCTTGCGAAGCGTGATTTAGATGATGGTCGAGTTGGCATTTTTATTTTACCGCAAGAAAAAGATATCGAAAAAGCAAAAGCGATCATTCGTAACGTACCGACGTTAGAAAATGCGATTCGCATGCCGACGAAGTCTGAAACGAATCAAGCAGGGAAGGTGTTAAAATGACCGTAGAAAAAATGATTTTAGCTGTCATTACGACGTCACCACATAAAGTGGCGGGCGGGGTGACGTTCGTTTGTGAAACCGATGAAGAAATGCAGCGCATCGCAGCCAATCTAGAGGCGATTTTAGATGGCATTGCTCATGCATTAAGCGATGATTTGCTCATTATTGTGAAACATTGATTTTTTTGATAAAATGGGAAAGCTAGCCCCTTCAGTGGAAGGGCTTCTTTTTTGTTCGGGTTTCGAATTTTAGTGAAGGAGTGTGAGAATATGTCGAAACCGGTTGTAGCGATCGTTGGTCGCCCAAATGTCGGGAAGTCAACGATTTTTAATCGCATTGTCGGAGAACGTATTTCCATTGTAGAAGATGTACCAGGAGTAACGCGCGATCGAATTTATAGTAGTGCGGAGTGGTTAAATACAACGTTTAACATTATTGATACAGGTGGGATTGATATTGGCGATGAACCGTTATTAACACAAATTCGTCAACAGGCAGAAATTGCGATCGACGAAGCCGACGTCATCATTTTTATGACAAACGGTCGAGATGGCGTCACAGCAGCAGACGAAGAAGTAGCGAAAATTTTATATCGTTCTAACAAACCGGTCGTTCTAGCCGTAAACAAAATTGACAATCCAGACATGCGTGAAAACATTTATGACTTTTATACGCTCGGATTCGGAGAGCCGATTCCGATTTCTGGCACGCACGGACTAGGCATCGGAGATTTGCTCGATGCGGTCGTTGCTCATTTTCCTAAGCGTGAAACGAAAGAATACGATGCGGATGTTATAAAGTTTTGTTTAATCGGTCGTCCGAACGTTGGAAAATCATCACTTGTTAACGCTATTTTAGGGGAAGAACGGGTCATTGTGAGCGATATCGCAGGAACGACGCGCGATGCGATCGATACGACGTTTAAGAGAGATGGACAAGAATATGTCATTATTGATACAGCAGGGATGCGCAAAAGAGGAAAAGTGTATGAAAGCACCGAAAAATATAGTGTATTGCGAGCGCTAAAAGCGATCGAGCGTTCCGATGTGGTGCTTGTCGTCATTAACGCTGAAGAAGGGATTATTGAGCAAGATAAAAAAATCGCTGGGTATGCGCATGAAGCTGGCCGTGGTGTCGTGATCGTTGTGAACAAGTGGGATGCGATCGAAAAAGACGAAAAGACGATGAATGAGTTTGAGAAAAATATTCGTGACCATTTTCAATTTCTTGATTATGCCCCGATTGTATTCGTTTCTGCAAAAACGAAACAACGGTTGCATAAGTTGCTTCCTGTTATTCAAATGGTAAGCGAAAATCATGCGATGCGTGTCCAAACAAATGTATTAAATGAAGTGCTTATGGATGCGATTGCGATGAATCCGACACCGACACATAATGGTCAACGATTAAAAATTTACTATATGACGCAAGTTGCAGTAAAACCACCGACGTTCGTTGTATTTGTCAACGATCCTGAACTCATGCATTTTTCGTATGAGCGCTTTTTAGAAAACCGTATTCGTGATACGTTCGGATTTGAAGGAACACCGATCAAAATCATTGCACGCCCACGAAATTAAGGGGGGGATAACATGGTTACTGTATTAGGTGCAGGTAGTTGGGGCACAGCTTTAGCGATCGTTCTTGCTGATAATGGACATGACGTTCGGCTTTGGGGTCAGCGCCAAGAACAAATCGACGAAATTAACGAAAAACATACGAATGAAAAATATTTACCAAACATTCATCTTCCTGAGGCGATTGTTGGTTATACCGATCTTGCCCAAGCGCTTGAAGGGATTGAAACGGTTGTATTAGCTGTTCCGACAAAAGCGATTCGTGAAGTGTTGCAGTGCGTTCGTCCGTGCTTGAAACAGCCCATTACGATCGTTTCGGTTAGCAAAGGTATTGAGCCAGACACAAATAGGCGCATTTCAGAAATTATCGAAGAAGAAATGGGCGAACATTTGCAAGATGTCGTCGTTTTATCGGGCCCAAGTCATGCCGAGGAAGTCAGTTTACGTCATCCAACAACGGTGACGGTGTCATCGAAAAATATGGAGGCGGCTGAACGCATTCAAGATTTATTTATGAATCATCAATATTTCCGCGTATATACAAACCCAGATTTAATTGGTGTAGAAATTGGTGGGGCGTTAAAAAACATTATTGCGCTAGCTGCTGGCATTACGGATGGGCTTGGTTATGGGGATAATGCCAAAGCGGCGCTCATGACGCGCGGGCTTGCGGAAATGGCTCGTCTCGGTAGCCGTCTCGGTGCCAATCCGCTAACATTTGCAGGATTGACGGGGATCGGTGATTTAATTGTGACGTGCACAAGCGTTCATTCGCGCAACTGGCGTGCGGGCAATTTGCTTGGCAAAGGATATGCGCTTGATGACGTGCTAGCGAATATGGGAATGGTTGTCGAAGGGGTGCGAACGACTAAAGCTGCCTATCAGTTAGCGAAAAAAATGAACGTCGATATGCCAATTACAAATGCGCTTTACGATGTGTTGTTTAACGGAAAAGATGTAAAAAGTGCAGTAGATTCGTTGATGGCGCGTGGAAAAACGTCAGAACTTGAAGATTTGGCAAACATTTCGCTATAATTTTCTTTGAAATAGGCATGTGAAGAGCGCTTTGTTATAGATATTGCATACAATGCTATGAAAACATTCTCAGACTTGAATGGATGGTGCATGTTTAGTCATCGTCTGAAGTAAAGACGCCCCGCTTTACTTCAGCTTTTTTATGTAACGACGGGATCAAAGAAAGAGAGGGAGAGCGATGTCACCAGGTCTTTTAAAAATGTGGATTTCATTAACAGGAATCGGGTTAATGTTTGTTGCCGTATTTTCGATTTATTTTAGTCGATATAAGGTAAAAAACAAGATTATCAAAATCATTTTAGCGACGATTGCATACATAAGTATGATCATCGCTGGCCTCATTATCGTATTTGTCGTATTTAGCGGGCCGGTGCAAGAATAAAAGGATGGATGAAAGATGAAAAAGTGGCTATATTCTATGATGATTGCTATTTTATCGGTCTTATTATCTGGATGTTTATATCCGCAAGAACGATTAGCACAAAACGAAATCCCGTATAAAGAACAAGTTGATCGTGTGCAACAAGCTGTAAATGAGTATCGACAGGCAACAGGTGGATTACTACCAATTAAAACACGTGATATGTCTACACCCATTTATCAAAAATATCCGATTGATTTCAATTTGCTTGTGCCGCGATATATGGCTGAACCGCCAGGAAACGCATTTGAAAGCGGCGGGGTGTATCAATATGTTCTTGTTGATGTAGAAACAAATCCGACAGTAAAATTACTAGACTTAAGAGCGGCAGAAGCGATTCGCGATTTAAAATTGCGCATTCGTATGTATCAAGACGCTCATGGTTACCCGCCATTTAAAGAGATGTTAGCGAAAGGGGTATTTACGCTCGATTACAAAAAACTTCGTTTAGATGCACCTCCTCATGTCGTCAGCCCATATTCAGGAAAAAATCTTCCGCTCATTATTGACGGCAAAGGAGAAATTTATATCGACTACCGCATGGATTTGTACGAAAAACTGCAGACAGAGGCGCATAACTATCGATACGGGGACGATATTCGCGATTTGCTTGTCAAGCATTCGCTTTTCGTGCCTGCATATTCCCTTCCTTATACGATTGATGAAAAGAAAAAAGAGCCAATTTTTCTTGTGAAATAAGTCATGATCCCTTCTCTAAATAAATACATTTTAGAGAAGGGATTTTTTTAGTCATAAACAAATAGGACAACAACATATGCATATAATGTCCTCATATGTTTTAAATATAAGGGAGGGAAGGCAGTTGGAAAAGGTCGATCTTTTTAAAGATATTGCTGAACGAACAGGCGGAGATATTTATTTAGGAGTTGTCGGTGCTGTTCGAACAGGAAAATCGACATTTATTAAAAAGTTTATGGAACTTGTTGTTATTCCGAATATTCAAAACGAAGCAGATAAAGCTCGGGCGCAAGACGAACTGCCACAAAGTGCAGCGGGAAAAACGATTATGACGACAGAACCGAAATTTGTTCCAAACCAAGCGGTGAAAGTAAAAGTAGACGATGGACTTGAAGTAAACATTCGTCTTGTCGATTGTGTCGGTTATACTGTACAAGGCGCAAAAGGGTTTGAAGATGAAAATGGACCACGCATGATTCATACACCATGGTATGAAGAACCAATTCCGTTTCAAGAAGCGGCAGAAATCGGTACGCGAAAAGTTATTCAAGAACATTCGACGATTGGTGTTGTCATTACAACGGATGGCTCAATTGGAGAAATTCCGCGCGAAAATTATGTCGAAGCGGAAGAACGTGTCGTCAACGAATTAAAAGAAGTTGGTAAGCCGTTTATTATGATTATCAATACAGTACGTCCACAACATCCAGAAACAGAAACGCTAAAACAGCAATTAAGCGAAAAATACGACATTCCAGTGCTAGCCTTGAGTGTGGAAGGAATGCGGGAAGCCGATGTGTATCAAGTGCTCCGTGAAGCATTATATGAATTTCCAGTATTAGAGGTGAACGTCAATTTACCAAACTGGGTCATGGTATTGCGCGAAAACCATTGGTTGCGTGAGAGCTATCAAGATGCGGTGCGTGATACTGTGAAAGATATTAAGCGATTGCGCGATGTCGACCGCGTTGTGCAGCAATTTAGCGAATATGACTTCATTGACGAAGCACGTTTAGCTGGCATTGAAATGGGGCAAGGCATTGCCGAAATTGATTTATATGCTCCAGATGAGTTGTACGATCAAATTTTAAAAGAAGTTGTCGGCGTTGAAATTCGCGGGAAAGATCATTTGTTGCAATTAATGCAAGATTTTGCTTATGCGAAAGCGGAATACGATCAAATTGCCGATGCGCTTCGCATGGTGAAACAAACAGGTTATGGCATTGCTGCTCCGTCGCTTTCTGATATGAGCTTAGATGAACCAGAAATTATTCGTCAAGGATCTCGCTTTGGCGTGCGACTAAAAGCTGTGGCACCGTCCATTCATATGATTAAAGTGGATGTGGAATCGGAATTTGCACCGATTATCGGAACAGAAAAACAAAGCGAAGAGCTCGTCCGTTACTTAATGCAAGATTTTGAGGACGATCCGCTTTCCATTTGGAACTCTGATATTTTCGGTCGCTCGCTCAGCTCCATTGTTCGCGAGGGCATTCAAGCGAAACTAGCACTTATGCCTGAAAATGCCCGCTATAAATTAAAAGAAACGTTAGAGCGCATCATTAACGAAGGCTCCGGTGGACTAATCGCGATCATTTTATAAAAAGACTCCATTTGGGGTCTTTTTTGCTTTGAAACAAAAATTTTCTCTTGCAGTAAAAAAGCGCGATATGATAATCTTTATTCAGAAAATGTTAGGTTCGTTGGAGAATAATAGGCAAATTGCATGATTTTACTCGAAAAATGTTGAATTATGAGCAAGAATCAGTTAATATAAGGCATGTTAATGTATAGAAACAATAGAAAGTGTAAACAACTGAAAGTAATGTATGATACATATGCTTTGGGAGGAGGTGAATGGCATGAACAAAACGGAATTAATCAACGCGGTAGCTGAAGCAAGCGGCCTTTCTAAAAAAGATGCATCTAAAGCGGTTGATGCTGTTTTTGACGCAATTACAGAAGCGCTTAAAAACGGCGATAAAGTGCAATTAATCGGTTTTGGTAACTTCGAAGTACGTGAGCGTGCGGCGCGCAAAGGACGCAACCCGCAAACAGGAGAAGAAATCGAGATTGCTGCAAGCAAAGTTCCTGCTTTCAAACCTGGGAAAGCGTTAAAAGATGCTGTAAAGTAAGAAATTACATACAGCCAAAAGAGGTAGCCGGTTGCGAGCTGCCTCTTCTTTTTTGCCTTTTTTCATCTTTATGTGCTAGAATCGGATTACGTGAAGTTGAATGCTAGGAGGATGCAACAAATGAATGTACAACAAATTGAACAAGCGGTTCGCTTAATTTTAGAAGCGATTGGCGAAGATCCAAATCGTGAAGGGTTGCTCGATACACCGAAGCGGGTAGCAAAAATGTATGCGGAAGTGTTTTCTGGTTTAACCGAAGATCCGAAAGTGCACTTGCAAACGGTATTTAGTGAAGACCATGAAGAACTTGTCCTCGTCAAAGACATTCCGTTTTACTCGATGTGTGAACATCATCTCGTTCCGTTTTTTGGTGTGGCCCACGTCGCATACATTCCACGTGGCGGAAAAGTAACGGGATTGAGCAAACTAGCACGAACGGTTGAAACTGTTGCGCGACGACCGCAATTACAAGAACGAATTACAGCAACGGTAGCCGATGCCATTATGGAGACACTCGAACCGCATGGGGTGATGGTTGTTGTGGAGGCTGAACATATGTGTATGACGATGCGTGGTGTGAAAAAGCCAGGAGCGAAAACAGTTACAACTGCGGTACGTGGAACGTTTGCAACAGATGACAAAGCTCGTGCCGAAATATTAGCGCTGATTAAATAGGAGGGATTGTATGATGCAAGGTGATTATGTGGTGATTAAAGCGTTAGAAGACGGAGTGAATGTCATCGGGTTAACGCGTGGTTCAGATACGCGCTTCCATCATTCTGAAAAGCTTGATCAAGGGGAAGTGCTCATTGCGCAATTTACAGAGCATACATCAGCGATTAAAGTGCGCGGAAAAGCACTTATTCAAACGCAACATGGCGAAATCCAATCTGATGCGAAAAATCATCGTTAACGTGAAGAAGGTTTATGATATAATAAAGTTTGAGTTTTTGGGAAGCAAGGGTGATGAGTCATGGATATGCAACAGCAAATCGAACAAGTACGAACGCGCATTCAACGGGCAATCGCCCATTCGTATGTAGATCGCTATATACAACCACGCATGATCGATGAGGATCGTATATCGTTTGCTCTTTCTATGTTACGTTCGGCTCAAGTGGAAGAAAACATCGCGCTCGATTATGTGTTTGCTATGATGTTAATTCAACTCGCCCTTGACACCCATGATGAAGTAGATGAGCAACAAATTTCACAACAAAAGCAGTTGACTGTACTTGCGGGAGATTTATATAGCGGATTGTACTACGACTTTTTAGCGCAACGACACGACATTTCACTCATTCGTCGTTTTGCCGAAGCGATTAAAGAGATCAATATACAAAAAATTCGCCTGCAGAAATTGTCGTCGAATGATCTTGAGCGTTTTCATTGCATCGCTGTCATTGAATCTGCGTTGCTTCGGCAGCTTGCAGAACATGTTCATGCTCATGAGTGGGGGGAAGTGGCGTATTACTTATTTGCGCTAAAACGTGTTTATCGTGAGAGAGCGAAGTTGGAGGCCTTGAATTACATCGATCACTGCAAGCGAAAATTACAAGATCTTCTCCCGTTTCATGTACACAAAGAAGTAAAAGAGCAATTCTCTCATCTCCTCGTTTGATTTCAGTTGAAAGAAGGGGATTTTATGCAACAATCGAAGGAAGAACGTGTGCATCGCGTGTTCGAAAAAATTTCTGATCATTACGATCGGATGAACTCAGTTATTAGCTTTAAACGTCATGTCGCATGGCGGAAAGATACGATGAAACGAATGAACGTACAAAAAGGAACGAAAGCGCTCGATGTATGTTGTGGAACGGCAGATTGGACGATCGCGTTAGCCGAAGCCGTTGGACCTAACGGTGAAGTGTATGGTCTCGATTTTAGTCGTAATATGCTAAAGGTCGGGGAGGAAAAAGTAAAAGAACGCGGTTTTCAGCACGTGACACTCGTACATGGCAACGCGATGAGCTTGCCGTTCCCTGATAACACGTTCGATTATGTCACAATCGGTTTCGGATTGCGAAACGTTCCTGATTATATGACAGTGTTAAAAGAAATGTATCGCGTCGTAAAACCAGGCGGAAAAGTTGTTTGTTTAGAAACATCACAACCGACGCTTATCGGTTTTCGACAGCTGTACTATGCGTATTTTCGTTATATCATGCCTTTTTTTGGGAAAATTTTCGCGAAAAGTTACGAAGAATACTCGTGGTTACAAGAGTCAGCACGTGAATTTCCAGGAATGGACGAGCTAGCGGATATGTTTCGGCAGGCTGGTTTTGTAAACGTACAAGTGAAACCGTATACGTTTGGAGTGGCAGCGATGCATCTCGGACATAAACCTGATGGACGTTAAGGTGAATTATAATGAAGCTAAAAGCGATGTATTCGTTTTTGAACGGGGATTTAAACAAAATTGAAGAACAATTAAAGTTGACCGTGCAAGCGTCTGATCCGCTCGTCAATGAAGCATCGTTACATTTGCTTGAGGCGGGTGGAAAGCGCATTCGACCGGTGTTTGTTTTGCTCGGTGGACAATTTGGTACATATCATTTTGAGAAAATGAAGCGAGTGGCTGTCGCGCTCGAGCTCATTCATATGGCATCTCTTGTCCATGACGATGTGATTGACGGGGCGATGTTACGACGCGGAAAAGAGACGATTCAAGCGAAATGGGGCGATCGGTTCGCGATGTATGTTGGTGACTATTTGTTCGCTCGGGCGCTTGAGCAAATGTGCGAAATTGATGATCCAGTTGCCCACCGCATTTTAGCTAACACCATTGTGGAAGTATGTCGAGGGGAAATTGAGCAAATTAGTGATAAATATCGATTCGATCAAAATTTACGTCGCTATTTGCAACGAATTAAACGAAAAACGGCGTTGCTCATTGCGGCAAGTTGTCAACTTGGCGCGGTCGTAGCAGGAGCGCCAGAAGCTGTGCATAAAACATTGTATTGGTTTGGTTATTACGTCGGTATGTCGTTTCAAATTACAGACGACATTCTTGATTTCATTGGAACAGAAAAACAACTCGGTAAACCGGCAGGAAGCGACTTATCGCAAGGGAATGTGACGCTCCCTGTTTTATATGCGATGAAAGAGCGGACGGTAAAAGAACAAATTATGAAAGTAAACGAACATACGACAAATCGTGAAATGGCGGATGTCATTGATGGGATTAAGCGAACAAATGCGATTGAAAAATCGTATGAGCTTGGGGATCGCTATTTGCAAAAAGCACTCGATACGTTACAAAAACTGCCACGCAACCGTGCTTGGACTGCGCTTTATAACATTGCAAAGTATATTGGTAAGCGAAAATATTAAAAAATTAAATCGTTTTCATGGCGAATATTGCTAATTTGCGTACGAAATGATATAATTGCAAGGGAGTCAGTTCCAATACATAACGTATCAGGGGTGGAGAATTCGTCATGGAAAGAACATTTCTAATGGTCAAACCAGATGGGGTACAACGCGGTGTTATCGGTGACATCGTTGCTCGTTTTGAGCGCAAAGGTTTTCAGCTTGTTGGTGCAAAGTTGATGCAAGTATCGCGTGAACTTGCTGAACAACATTATGCGGAGCATAAAGAGCGTCCGTTTTTCGGTGAGCTCGTCGAATTTATTACGTCCGGCCCAGTATTTGCGATGGTATGGGAAGGCGAAAATGTGATCGCAACAGCTCGGCAAATGATGGGGAAAACGAACCCACAAGAAGCGTTGCCAGGCACAATTCGCGGTGATTTCGGCTTAACAGTCGGAAAAAATATTATTCACGGCTCTGACTCGAAAGAAAGTGCAGCGCGTGAAATTCAACTATTTTTCAAAGAAGAAGAACTCGTTTCCTACAGCAAGCTAATGAACGAGTGGGTATATTAAAAAAGGTAGGCACATGCCTATCTTTATTTTTTATTTCTGTTTTTTCACATTTTCGTTATACTGTATGTATGAAAGAAAAGGAAGAGGAGTTTTTTGTATGAGTGATTATCAACAATTTATTGCAAACGTGAAACGAAAAACAGGCATCGATTTAGCTCTATATAAAGAAGCGCAAATGAAACGGCGATTAACTTCTCTCTATGAAAAGAAAGGATTTAAAAATTTTGATGAATTTTTTCGGGCGATGAATCATGATCAAGCGTTGTATCATGAGTTTTTAGACCGCATGACGATTAACGTATCTGAATTTTTCCGCAATGCAAAACGATGGGAAGTGTTGGAGAAAAAAATTATTCCGAAACTTCTTGAAAAAAACAAACGGTTAAAAGTATGGAGCGCTGCCTGCTCAACTGGAGAAGAACCGTATACATTGGCCATTATTTTATCTAAGTTTATGCCATTATCGCAAGTATCTGTATTAGCTACTGACATTGATGATAACGCCATGGCTCGTGCGAAGCTTGGTATTTATATGGAGCGTTCCCTTCAAGAAGTGCCAGAGGACGTGAAGAAAAAATTTTTTGTCAAAGAAGGATCCCACTATAAAATTATCGATGACATTAAACGAACAGTGACATTTAAAAAACATAATTTGCTTGCCGATCCATTCGATACAAATTTTGACTTAATCGTTTGCCGCAACGTGCTCATTTACTTTACAGAAGAAGCAAAACATGAATTGTACTTAAAGTTTAATCGCGCTCTTCGCCCTGGGGGAATTTTTTTCGTTGGTAGTACGGAACAAATTTTTAATCCGACGGCATACGGTTTTGAAGTAGAAGATACGTTTTTTTATCGAAAAATGTAGTTGCGGCCGAATTCGGTCGCTTTCTGTGCAATTAAGGGGTTACGTCCGCGGGAAAAATGTGCTATATTCATACATAATCGCTTTAAAGAGATGAAGGGAGAGAGAGAATTGCGGTACTTAACAGCTGGTGAATCACATGGTCCACAGTTAACAACCATTATTGAAGGCGTCCCTGCAGGATTGACGCTTTTAGCGGAACATATTAACGAAGATTTGGCGCGCCGACAAAAAGGATATGGTCGCGGGCGACGCATGCAAATTGAAAAAGACGAAGTAAAAATTTTAAGCGGTGTCCGTCATGGAAAAACGCTCGGTTCTCCGATTACACTCGTTGTTGAAAATCGCGATTGGAAACATTGGACGAACATTATGGGTATCGAACCGCTTACTGATGATACAGAAGAAGTGAAACGAAAAGTAACACGCCCGCGTCCGGGACATGCGGACTTAAATGGAGCAATAAAGTATGGTCATCGCGATATGCGCAATGTGTTAGAGCGCTCTTCTGCACGTGAGACAACGGTGCGGGTGGCAGCAGGAGCGGTAGCGAAGCGCATTTTAGCAGAATTAGGTATTCGTATCGCCAGTCACGTCGTTGAAATTGGTGGGATAAAGGCGGAACATACCGCATATACATCGCTTGAGGAATTACAACAAGTGACAGAACAATCTCCTGTTCGCTGTTTTGATGCAGAAGCGGAAAAAAAGATGATGGCGGCCATTGATGAAGCGAAAGAAAAAGGCGATTCGATTGGTGGAATTGTCGAAGTCATTGTTGAAGGTGTTCCAGTTGGTGTCGGGAGCTATGTGCATTACGACCGAAAGTTAGATGCAAAAATTGCCGCGGCGATCGTGAGCATTAACGCATTTAAAGGCGTTGAGTTCGGTATCGGATTTGAAGCGGCACGTCGCTTTGGAAGCGAAGTGCACGACGAAATTATATGGAACGAAGAAACGGGATATACGCGCAAAACGAACCGACTTGGCGGATTTGAAGGCGGGATGACGACGGGTATGCCGATCGTTGTACGCGGAGTGATGAAGCCGATTCCGACGTTATATAAGCCGCTTATGAGTGTCGATATTGAGACAAAAGAACCGTTTGCGGCAAGCATCGAACGCTCTGATAGTTGCGCAGTCCCAGCAGCAAGCGTCGTGGCTGAAGCCGTTGTAGCATGGGAAATTGCGAATGCTATTGTCGAACAATTTGGACAAGATCGCATCGATTTGATCATCGAAAATGTCAAAGCGATGCGCCGATACGCAAAGGAGTTTTAATGATGAAACGCATCCACATTGATACGCCATCAAAACGGTACGAAGTCGTCATTGGGAATGAATTGCTGCATATGATCGATCGCGTGATCGATCGTGTTTGTCCGCATGTAACAGCTGTGCTCATTATTACAGATGAAACCGTTGCTTCGCTTTACTTAGATGACGTGAAGAAAACGCTCCATCAAACGTATGATCGTGTGTACACGCATATTATTCCGAGTGGAGAAGAAGCGAAGTCATTTGAACAATTTTATGCATGTCATACGGCAGCGTTAACAAATCATCTCGATCGTCATTCGTTAATTGTTGCGCTCGGCGGAGGGGTCGTCGGAGATTTAGCCGGTTTTGTTGCAGCGACATATATGCGCGGCATTCGTTTCATTCAAGTACCGACAACGCTACTTGCGCACGATAGTGCTGTTGGAGGAAAAACGGCCATCAATCATCCGCTTGGAAAAAACATGATCGGAGCTTTTTACCAGCCTGAACTCGTTTTTTACGATATTTCCTTACTTCATACGCTTCCTGAACGAGAAATGAGATCAGGTTTCGCAGAAATTATGAAACACTCCTTAATTTATGATCGCGCTTTTTTCGGTTGGTTACAAGCGAACGTGCAACAGCTAGATGATTTACGTGGCGATCGTTTGCAATATGCGATTCAAAGAGGGATTGAAATTAAAGCAGCTATTGTCGCCAAAGATGAAAAAGAGCAAGGGGTTCGCGCCTATTTAAACTTTGGTCATACGCTCGGTCATGCTTTAGAAAGTGAACTCGGCTATGGGGTAATGACGCACGGAGATGCGGTTGCCCTCGGCATGTTATTTGCTATTTTTGTGAGCGAGCGTTTTTACAATCAGCCGCTTTTTTATTCGTCATTTCGGACGTTATTCCATCGTTACGGTTTTCCGACATCCCTTCCGTCGCACGTATCGCCTGAACGTTTGCTCGACAAAATGAAAAAAGATAAAAAAGCGAAAGATCAAACGGTGCGTATGGTGCTAATGAAAGAGATCGGAACCGTATGTGTCGAACAAATAAGCGATGAACAACTATTGCGATGGTTATACGCGTTTGCCGAAGAAGGGAGAGGAAAGTGTGATTCGAGCGATTCGCGGGGCAACGACGGTAAATGATAACGATGAACGAGAAATTATAGACGAGACGAAGCGATTGCTGACAGAAATGATTCGTCAAAACGATGTACATGCAGAAGATGTTGTATCCATTCTTATTTCAATGACAGATGATTTAAACGCCACGTTTCCAGCTAAGGCATTGCGTCATTTCGATGGTTGGACGTATGTTCCTGTTATGTGTATGCGAGAAATTAACGTTCCTCATGCATTGCCGAAATGTATTCGCGTCATGATGACTGTACATACGAAGCGCTCACAGCAAGATATTCACCACATATATTTACGTGATGCCGTCCAACTTCGGCCAGACTTACAGTTGACAAAAAAGTCAGACATATAATATGATGGTTTATAAGCTAGTTGAGTAGAGTAAGAGTTGAGTAGAGAATGAGTGAGAGCGGAGCAGAGGATCATTAGGATACGTACGCCTAAAGACTGCCCGTCTTTAGGCTTTTTTGTTTCCCTCTTCGTTTCCCCTCATGTTCATTCTCCAAGAAAGGAGAACGATCATGGATATAGCTACATTTTTACAAACAGCTTCCCAGTTTCGAACGATTCCGATTGTACGCCGTTTTTTTGCAGATACGTTTCAACCGATTCAGCTATTGATGGCGTTACGTGATGAGGCAGCGTTTTTGCTTGAAAGCAAAGACGATATGTCCCCTTGGTCGCGCTATTCATTCATCGGCATTCGCCCGTTTGTATCGATTGAAAGCGATGACGGCAAACAATTTTTTGTGAAAGAACAACAGCAAGTGCTCGCGTGTACAGCAACAATACAAGAAGCATTTGCAATGATGCAACATCATTTAAACGTTCAACTGTTATCATTAGACGTCCCATTTCGTGGAGGAGCTGTCGGTTATATTAGCTACGATTTTATTTCTTCCATTGAGAAAGTCCCATATCATGCGTATAACGATTTGCAAATGAAAATGGTCCATTTTGTCGTTTGTGAATCACTTTTCGCCTTCGATCATGTAAAAAAAGAGCTATTACTCATTCATTACGTTCGTTTAACAGAAATGGATGATGAAGCAAAACAAGCCGAAAAATACGAGGCTGCTTGTCGAAAAATAGATGAGTTGGCACGCAAAATCGTTCACGGTTATGATGAGCAAGCGCACATGATGGTTGATCCGAATATACCGGTTTCGTTTGAGCGTGTGTATTCAAATATGGACAAACAAATGTTTTATAAAGCGGTTCAAAACATTCAAACGTACATTGCAAGTGGAGACGTTTTTCAAGCTGTTTTGTCGCAACGATTTGCGATCGAAACGCCCATTGATGGAATCGAGCTATATCGTTTGTTGCGTCTATTAAATCCATCGCCATATTTATTTTATTTAAAACTTAGTGAAGAACATATTGTTGGCAGTTCCCCAGAAAAACTGATCCAAGTACGAAACAGAGAGCTTGAAATTGATCCAATTGCAGGGACGCGGCGTCGCGGTAAAAATGAGCACGAAGATGCGGCGCTCATGAACGAGTTACTTCATGACCCAAAAGAGCGAGCGGAACATTACATGCTTGTCGACTTAGCTCGCAACGACATCGGTCGCGTTGCAAAATATGGAACGGTGCGCACCCCACAATTGATGCAAATCGGGAAGTTTTCGCACGTTATGCATTTAATTTCAAAAGTAACGGGAACGCTTCGCGATGACGTTCACCCGCTTGACGCGCTCCTTGCGGCTTTTCCTGCCGGGACGGTGAGCGGAGCACCGAAAATTCGGGCGATGCAAATTATTCAAGAGTTAGAGCCGACCGCCCGCAACGTATATGCGGGAACGATTGCATATATCGGCTTCGATGGCAACATTGATTCGTGCATAGCAATTCGCACAGCAGTATTAAAAAATAAAGTGGCATACGTGCAGGCTGGTGCTGGAGTTGTTGCCGATTCATCGCCTGCACTGGAGTGGAAAGAAACGAGAAATAAGGCGAGCGCCTTAATTCATGCCATTCAGCTTGCAGAACGCGTATTTAAAGGAGGGGAACAACGTGTTTGAACGATTTTTGCATAAATGTGCCGCCCGACAAACGTTAACGGAACAAGAAGCGTATGAGGCGATGCATGCGATGATGAGCGGGGAAGTGGACGAAAAACAAGTAGCTGCTTTTTTAGTTTTGTTGCGTTTTCGCGGTGAAACGGTCGATGAGCTTGTTGGCTTTATTCGGGCGATGCGTGAACGAATGCGAACGGTTTCGTTCGACGAACCGGTCATTGATACGTGTGGAACAGGTGGAGACGGAAAAGGGACGTTCAATATTTCGACAGCGGTGGCCTTGCTTGTCGCATCGCTCGATATTCCTGTTGCGAAGCATGGCAATCGTGCCGTCTCATCGACAAGCGGAAGCGCCAATGTGATCGAGCATTTCCTTATTCCGATGCCAAAGACAGAAGAAGAAGCAAAGCAAGCATTGCGTACACATCGGCTCGTTTTTTTATTCGCTCCCTTTTATCACGAGGCGATGAAACATGTTGCACCTGTTCGCCAAAGCTTAAAAATGCGCACAGTATTTAATTTGCTCGGTCCGCTTGTCAACCCAGCTCTCCCAAAAAGGCAAATTATTGGCGTACCTAATGCAAAAGATGCAAAAAAAATGGCGGAAGCGCTACAACAAATCGGAACAGAACATACGGTGTTTGTCACAAGTAGTGATGGGTTAGATGAATGTAGCATCGCCGCAGAAACGCAATTGATTGAACTAAAAGACGGTCATATGACTCAACACATCATCACGCCAGAAGACGTAGGATTACCGCGCGGCTGTTTATCTGACACATGCGTTCATAGCGTAAGCGAGAGCGCCGACCTTATTGAACGTGTATTTGCTCAACATTCAAATGAAAGTGCGACAAATATCGTTTTACTAAATGCCGGCGTTGCTTTATACGTTGCTGGTGCAGCATCGGATATTGCTGATGGAGTCAATATGGCGAAGCGAGCCATTGAAACCGGTCGTGCTTATGCGTATTTACAACGATTGCGAGGTGTGATGTATGCTTGAGGCAATTTTGCAAACAAAGAGAGAAGAAGTGGCATCGTTACAATTGCCTGAAATGTACGAACAACTTCCACGCCGTTCGTTTTACGATGCTTTAGCAAAACCGCATCGTGTTTTGGGTCTCATTGCAGAGGTGAAAAAAGCATCACCATCGAAAGGAATCATTCGCCAACATATGAATGTTGTTGATATTGCCCGCGCATACGAACAGGCAGGTGCGGATGCCGTGTCTGTTTTAACAGATGAACGATATTTTGCTGGCCATCGTTCGTATGTGACGCAAGTGAAACGACACGTGCAAATCCCAATTTTACGTAAAGACTTTATTATTGATCGCAAACAACTTATCGAAAGTGTGCGTATTGGGGCAGATGCGATTTTACTCATTGGTGAAGCGCTTGATCCGAGTTTTTTGCATGAACTATATGAAGAAGCGCACGAAATGGGATTGCAATGTTTAGTAGAAGTGCACGCTCCAAAAACAGTTGAAGCGATTTTAAAACGTTTCACACCGAAAGTGATTGGTATTAACAACCGTGATTTAACGACGTTTCACACATCGCTTCATGTCACAAAACAAATTGTTCCGCTTTTGCCTCCGTGCATCATTGTGAGTGAAAGTGGTATTCACACATACGATGACATGCAGACGGTACGGCAAGCTGGTGCGCACGCGATGCTTGTTGGCGAAGCATTGATGCGGAAGCCAGCTGTCGATGTAGCCATTTATGAATTGTTTGGGGAGCGTGAAATATGACCGTTTTAAAATATTGCGGCAATCGTTCGTTACAAGACGTGCAACGTGTTGCTAAAAGCCAAGCAAATTATATCGGATTTGTTTTTGCTGAAAGCAAGCGGAAAGTCGAACCGGAAAATGTGAGACGATGGCTATCTGGCGTTGAACTTGGCGAAAAAAAAATCGTTGGCGTTTTCGTTCATCCAACGATCGTGTCTGTCGCGTCTGTTGTTGAACACGTTCCTTTATCGATCATTCAATGTCATGGAATGGAGACGATGCAAACGGTAAAGCAACTAAAAGAAACGTTTCAACTTCCTGTTTGGAAAGTCATTCATCATGCCCCAGAGGCGTGGACATATATGCGCGCTTGGAAAGGAATCGCGGACGGTTTTGTTATTGATAGCGGTCGGAAAGGAGCGTGGGGCGGAACAGGCATCTCGTTTGATTGGAGCGTTGTTCCGTATTACATGGAAGAAGCGACTCGCCAAGGTGTTCCATGCTTCATTGCTGGAGGCATTACGCCGAACAATGTTGAGCAATTGTTAGTCTATAAACCGTTTGGTATAGACATTAGTAGCGGAATTGAAGAAAACGAGCATAAAAGTGAACAAAAAATAAAACAAATTGAACAGAAGGTGAAAATATGTTGACATTGCCAAATGAACGTGGTCGCTTTGGTATGTTTGGTGGAAAGTTTGTTCCAGAAACATTAATGCGTCCGTTAGCTGATATAGAGCGCCAATTGCATGAAGCATTGGCCGATCCTTCGTTCCATGCGGAATATATGCATCATTTGTATGAATATTCAGGTCGTCCGACCGCCTTAACATTTGCAAAAAACTTGACAGAACGATTAGGCGGGGCGAAAATGTACTTTAAACGTGAAGACTTAAACCATACAGGTGCCCATAAAATAAACAATGCGATCGGGCAAGTGTTGTTAGCAAAGCGAATGGGAAAACGAAAAATTATCGCTGAAACAGGTGCAGGACAGCACGGCGTAGCCGCAGCGACCGTCGCCGCTCGTTTTGGGATGGAATGCAAAGTATTTATGGGTGAGGAAGATGTGAAACGGCAATCATTAAACGTATTTCGTATGAAACTACTTGGTGCACAAGTCATTCCAGTAACAAGCGGCAATCGTACATTAAAAGACGCAACAAATGAAGCGATTCGTTATTGGGTGGAGCATTGTGACGATCATTTTTACATGATTGGTTCCGTCGTTGGCCCGCATCCATATCCAATGATGGTGCGTGAATTTCAACGTATTATCGGCGAAGAAGCGCGCGAACAAATGTTAAAAGCAGAAGGAAAACTGCCGAACACAATCATTGCTTGTGTTGGCGGTGGAAGTAATGCGATCGGAATGTTCCATCCATTTTTAGATGATGATGTTGAATGTATTGGCGTTGAGGCAGCTGGAAAAGGTGTGCATACGACGGAGCATGCCGCAACGATAACAAAAGGAACAAAAGGTGTCATTCATGGTTCCCTCACATACGTATTGCAAGATGAGCACGGTCAAATTGCGGAGCCGTATTCGATTTCGGCTGGTTTAGATTATCCAGGTGTTGGACCAGAGCATGCATATTTAGCACATATTGGACGCGTTCGTTATGAGAGTGTAACGGACGAGGAAGCGATTGCAGCACTTCAAATGACTGCAGAAACAGAGGGAATCATTCCAGCAATCGAATCTGCGCATGCGCTCGCCAAAGCGTTTCAAATCGCCCCCCTTCGTTCAAAACATGAAACGATTCTCGTTTGTTTATCAGGAAGAGGCGATAAAGATGTACAAACGGTGATGAACTATTTGGAAGGGGATGAACAGAAATGAAACATTTTATTCCATTTATCGTGGCGGGCGATCCGTGTGAAGAGGTGACGATCGATTTAGCTATTGCTCTTGAACAGGCAGGTGCAACGATATTAGAACTCGGTGTACCGTACTCCGATCCGCTTGCAGATGGACCGATTATTCAACGGGCAGCGAGTCGAGCTCTAAAAAATGGAATGACCTTAACAAGAGCGCTTGAACTCATCGGGCGAATGAGAAAAAAAGGTGTAAAAATTCCGATTATTGTCTTTACGTATTACAATCCTGTGTTACAATTAGGAGAAGAACGCTTTTTTGCTTTAGCGCAACAAAATGGTGCGAGCGGCGTACTCATTCCAGATTTACCGTTTGAAGAAAGCGAGCATATGAGAACATTAGGCGACACATATGACATTCCTTATATTTCACTTGTCGCTCCAACGTCTCATGAGCGCATCGCGATGATTGCATCGCAAGCCCAATCGTTTTTATATTGCGTGTCATCATTAGGTGTGACGGGCATTCGGGATTCATTGCCGAAGCAATTGCACGAATTTTTGCAACAAGTAAAATCATATAGCCGTGTTCCTATCGTCGTTGGATTTGGTATTTCTACGGCTGAACAAGTAGAGCGACTTCAACATATATGTGATGGTGTCGTTATCGGTAGCGCCATCGTAAAAAAGATTGAACAGCTTCAAGACGAATTGAACGATGCGCATACGCGCTCAAATGCGCTCATCGCTTTTTCCCAATATGTCGCTTCGCTCATTGAACCATTGAAAAGGGTGAGGAAAAATGAAAGTGAAACAACAACTGAAACAACTAAAACCGTATCAACCGGGCAAACCGATTGAAGAAGTAAAACGCGAATATCAGTTAGAAAAGGTAATGAAACTTGCATCAAACGAAAATCCGTACGGATGTTCACCGCTTGTTCGACAAGCTGTGATGAAAGAGCTCGATGATTTAGCGTTGTATCCTGATGGATACAGTCGCACGTTGCGCGAGGCGCTCGCAGCGCACATTGGTATTAGTGAAAAACAACTTATTTTCGGAAATGGCTCCGATGAAGTCGTTCAAATCATTTGTCGGGCATTTTTACAAAAAGGAACGAACACGGTAATGGCTACGCCGACGTTTCCGCAATATCGTCATAATGCGATCATCGAAGGCGCGGAAGTGCGCGAAATTCCGCTTCAAGACGGACATCATGATTTAGAAGCGATGCTTGAAGCGATCGATGATAATACGCGCGTTGTTTGGATTTGCAGTCCAAACAACCCGACAGGGACGTATGTTAATGACGCATCTTTACGCGCTTTTTTAAACAAAGTGCCACAACATGTGCTCGTTGTTGTCGATGAGGCGTATTATGAGTATGTGCAAGCGGAAGATTATCCGAATACGGTTTCTTTGCTTCAACAATATGAAAATATGATGATTTTACGCACGTTTTCTAAAGCGTACGGGTTAGCCGCGCTTCGTATCGGATATGGCATTGCACATGAACATCTTCTGCAAGCGATTGAGCCAGCGCGTGAACCGTTCAATACGTCCCGTCTTGCTCAAGCCGCTGCGTTAGCGGCGTTAAAGGACCAAACATTTATTCAACAATGTGCACAAAAAAATAAACAAGGTTTAGAGCAATTTTACTCATTTTGTGAGGAGCATAGTTTGCGCTATTACAAGTCGGAAGGGAATTTTATTTTAATTGATTTCGGCTTTAGTGGTGACGAAGTATTTACGTATTTACTCCAGCGCGGGATCATCGTTCGTTCAGGATGCGCCCTCGGCTTTCCGACAGCTGTGCGCATTACAGTCGGATCGGCAGAACAAAACGAAACAATCATTCGTGCGTTAACAAACATGTTGAAAGAAAGAAGGGACTCATTTTGCAAGGAAACGTTTTAGTTGCCGGTCTCGGCTTAATTGGCGGTTCAATTGCGCTTGCGATCAAGCGAGCGCATTCGGACGCGACAATCATTGGATATGACGTATCAGATGAATCGATGCGCCTAGCGCGTTCGCTCGGTGTCATTGACGAAGCGGTACCGTCGTTTGCTCATGGGGCATGTGAAGCGGATGTCATTGTGCTTGCTGTACCTGTTGTTCAAACAGAGCAATTGCTTCGAGAATTAGCTCATCTTCCGTTACGATCGCACGTCATTGTAACCGATGTTGGAAGCACAAAAGAGCGCATTGTCGAACAAGCGTTGCCACTATTAGAAAAAGGGGTAGCGTTTATCGGTGGACATCCGATGGCTGGCTCGCATAAAAGCGGTGTTGTTGCTGCGCGTGCCCATTTATTTGAAAATGCTTTTTACATTTTAACACCAACAGAACATGTGAAAGAAGAAGATGTCATACGACTAAAACATTGGCTTGAAGGAACGAAAGCCCACTTTGTTATGTTAACGCCGAGGGAGCACGACCGCATCGCCGGTGTTATTAGCCACTTTCCGCATATCATTGCCGCAAGCCTCGTTCATCAGGCACAACAATATGAGCGAGAAGATGAACTGGTAAGCCGATTAGCCGCGGGTGGCTTTCGTGATATTACGCGCATCGCTTCAAGCAATCCGGAAATGTGGCGCGATATTTTTATACATAATAAAGAGGAATTGTTGCAACTGTTTGATCGCTGGATCGAGGAAATGAAAAAAATTCGTACGTATGTTGCTGATGGGGATAGTGAGCGCATTTATCACTATTTTCATGAAGCAAAACAGTTTCGTGACGGGTTGCCTGTTCGAACGAAAGGGGCGATCCCTTCCTTTTACGATTTATACGTCGATGTGCCAGACTACCCGGGGGTTATTTCAGAAATTACAGGTTATTTAGCAAAAGAGCGCATTAGCATTACAAATATTCGCATTATCGAAACGCGCGAAGATATTTACGGTGTGCTTCGTTTAAGTTTTCAAACAGAAGATGACCGTCAACGAGCGAAACGTTGCATTGAAGCGAATACGAACTATGAAACGTACGTTGTGTAAAAGAGGGTGGAATAATGGAGTTAAAAACAAATATCCACGCATTGCGGGGAGAAATTGCTGTTCCGGGAGATAAATCGATTTCTCATCGCGCCGTGATGTTTGGTGCATTAGCGAACGGAACGACGCGAATAACAAATTTTTTAACAGGTGAAGACTGTTTAAGTACAATTGATTGTTTTCGCAAAATGGGTGTAGTCATCACACAACAAGGCAATGAAGTCATCGTTGAAGGAAAAGGGATTGATGGATTAATAGAGCCTACACATATATTAAACGTCGGCAACTCAGGTACGACGACACGTTTATTGTTAGGTATTTTAGCCGCTTGCCCGTTTCATGCTTGTTTAATCGGGGATGATTCGATCGCAAAACGGCCAATGGATCGCGTGACAAAACCGCTTAAACAAATGGGGGCGCACATTGACGGGAGAGAGGAAGGACGCTACACGCCGTTAGCGATTCGAGGCGGACAACTCCAGCCAATCACATATCATTCCCCTGTTGCAAGTGCGCAAGTCAAATCAGCCATTTTGCTTGCTGGTTTGCATGCGGAAGGGACAACAACGGTTATTGAACCACATCAATCGCGCGATCATACCGAGCGTATGTTGCGGGCATTTGGTGCAGACGTGCGCGTTGATGGATTAAGTGTTTCTGTTACAGGGAGACAAACGCTTCAGGCGATTGATATAGAAGTGCCGGGCGATATTTCTTCTGCTGCTTTCTTTTTAGTCGCTGGTGCGATCGTCCCGAACAGCGAAATTACGTTAAAACATGTCGGAATCAATCCGACGCGTACAGGTATTATTGATGTATTAAAGCACATGGGGGCAAATATTTCGATTAAAAATGTTCGCCATGAAGAAAGTGAACCTGTTGCGGATATTACTGTTCGTACATCGACATTGAAGGCGACGCACATCGGTGGCGATATCATCCCACGATTAATTGATGAAATTCCGATTATTGCTCTTTTAGCGACGCAAGCCGAAGGGACAACAATCATTACAGACGCAAGCGAATTGAAAGTCAAAGAGACGGACCGCATCGCAACAGTTGTGTCCGAATTGCGGAAGCTTGGCGCCGATATCGAAGCGACAGAAGACGGAATGATTATTCATGGAAAAACACCGCTTTATGCAGAAAATACGGTTGTCGATAGCTACGGTGATCATCGCATCGGCATGATGTTAGCGATCGCAGCGTGCATCACAAAAGGAAGTGTCACCCTTCGGCATCCCGAAGCAATTGCAGTATCATATCCGACGTTTTTTGATCATCTTCGCATGTTACAAAGCTGATTCCATGACGGATCAGCTTCTTTTTTTGCATGCTTATTTGTTCGATGGTATGATAAAGCGTGACGATACGAATGATGAGGGTGAGATTGATGGGAAAATTAGATCAAATCGTGCAACTCGTTGAACAAGGAGAGGTGGAGCGCGCATTAGCGCTTGCGGAACAAATAAAACAAAACGGAAGCGATGAAGAGCGATATACGTTAGCTGACCAACTATTTTCGTGGGGATTGTTAGAAGAAGCGGAATCGCTCGTTCGTATGTTGCTTACACGTTATCCAGACGAACGTGAACTACAACTTTTTTTAGCAGAAATATATACAGAAATGGATAAAGAGGAAGAAGCGCTCGAGTTGTTGATCGATATAGAAGAAGATGATCCGTATTATGTGCGCGCATGTTTGTTAATGGCCGACCTTTATCAAATGCAAGGATTAGAAGAAGTAAGTGAACAAAAACTATTAAAAGCGTATGAAAAAATGCCGAACGAACCGCTTGTTCAATTTGCGTTAGCGGAGTTATATTTTACGAACGGTCAATATGAAAAAAGTTTGCTATATTATGAACAAATCATCACGAAAACGAAAACGATTGCGGGTACTGTCATCGCCCAGCGCATAGCGGAAGCGTACAGCTTGCTTGGTGAATTTGAACAGGCGCTATCGTACTATGAGCAAGCATTAAATGAACGTTTCGATGCGCATACGTTATTTCAATACGGATTTACTGCCTATCAAGCCGAAGCGTATAAAACAGCTATTGCAAAATTAAGCGAGTTAAAGGCGCTTGATCGTGAGTATGTACCTCTTTATTTATTTTTAGCGAAATCGTATGAACAAGAAGGAGATATACAACAAAGTTACGAAATAGCAAAAGAAGGATTAACAATAGATGAATGGAATAAACAATTGCTTGTATATGCGGGAAAAATTGCATTAAAAATCGGAAAACGAGAGGAAGCGCTAACGTACATTGAAAAAGCGCTTGACATTGATCCAGGTTATTTAGAAGCGTTGTTTATACAGACGAGTTTACTATTTCATGAGGAGCGGTACGAAGACGTTGTACATGTCATTCAACAAGCGATCGCCCAAGGTGAATACGACCCTCAATTTGAGTGGGAGCTTGCGAAGGCGAAGCAAAAGCTTGAAATATATGATCAGGCATTAAATCATTATGAAGAGGCATATACTTTTTTTAAAGATGATCCAAACTTTTTGTATGATTTTGGCTATTTTTTATTTGAGGAGGGAAGAAGAGAGAAAGCAAAAGATATATTTGAACAACTATTGCGTATCGATCCGACAAACGAAGAGGTTGCCCATATGATGTTGCAGTTTGAATGAAGCTGTCATTCGGATGCAAGGGGGGAAGGGAATGGTTTCCGTTCGGGAGAAGAAAGAGTTTGTTCGTTGGTTTTTAAACAATTATCAATTAAAACGTCGCGAATGTGTGTGGATTTTAAACTACTTACTTAGTCATGATACGCTCATGGAAAAAGTGCACTTTGTTGAACATGCAGAATATTGTCCGCGCGGCATGATGATGTCAACACATTGTGTCGACGATGTGCCATTTCGATTTTATAAGCAAAACGTCGTTACGACAGATGCAGAAAAATCGTTTCACGACATTCGTTTAAATCGTGATGAAGATATTTACATTCAGCTGAATTTTCGCGGTGCTTTCCATTCGCCACAATATGTGGCGGTACTCGAAGAAAATCCATATATGCCAAAAAGAACGAACAAGCAAGATGAACAACTCGTTGAAACAATCGTTCATCAATCGATTCAACATTTTCAACGCCAAAAAATTATGCGGTTAATTGATGAGGCGCTAGATCAGCAAGATGAACAAAAATTTCGCGAGCTGACCGAACAATTAAAAGCGTTGCGTTAACCCTGTGGTTTCGCAACGCTTTTTACGGTGTATATATTTGTCACAAAATGTTCAAAAAAATACATATAAGTTTCGTGTAAGATGGAAACATAAGGAGTGATTTGAATGAAATGGACAGCAAAAGATGTGGACATGTATCAACAAGCGAAAGAGTATGTTGACACAGCGCTTGTTCCGTGCATACCGATCGGGAGCACAAATATGAAAGCGTTTGCTGAAATGAGCGAGCATACGTTGCTCATTACAAACGAAGTGGAGCGACAATTTAAAGGAAGGGTGATGTTATTTCCACCATTGACATATTTCGTACAAGAGCAAATACAAGCGCGTGTGCAAGAATGGACAAACATGTTGAAACAAGCAGGGTTTCAACACGTATGTTTCATCACTTCCCATGCGGATATCGCAGATGAAACGTTTGTTTATGTGCCAGCGCTTCCGCTTGAACATGCAGATGACACATATAAGCAAAAAGTCGTGCGCCAACAAGTCGAGCAAGTGATGGATGCGTTAGTGGCAAAATGGACGTTAAAAAATTAGATAGCGTTTACACTATCATTATATTGACCTTGGTGGAAACATGATATATCATTAGGTTGTCCTAGTTTTATATATGTGTTATAACAATTCGTCCGGATGGACTTAACTTCGTATAGAGGGGGGAAAAAGATGAGCGAGAAAAAGCATCGCGTGTCAAGACGGCAATTTTTAAACTACACGTTAACAGGTGTAGGCGGATTTATGGCAGCGGGCATTTTATCACCGATGGTGCGCTTTGCCTTAGATCCGATCTTAAAAGAAGAAGCTGGGCAAGATATGGTTGCGGTTGCTCAAGTGAAAGACATTACAACAGAGCCACAGCGTTTTGACTTTAAAGTAAAAGTAAAAGACGCGTGGTACGAATCAGAAGAGCCAAGATCAGCGTGGGTATTTAAAGATGAAAATGGGGATATCGTTGCGCTATCACCGATCTGTAAACATCTTGGCTGTACGGTGAACTGGAACGGTGAAAAAAGCAATCCAAACCGTTTCTTCTGTCCTTGCCACTATGGATTATATGAAAAGGACGGAACGAACGTGCCAAACACGCCACCACCGGCTCCATTAGACCGTTATGAGTACGAAGTAAAAGATGGCACGTTGTATTTAGGTAAAGCGAAACCACGAGGGGAGGCGTAATACATGCTTAACAAGATTTACGATTGGGTTGACGAGCGGCTAGATATTACGCCTTTGTGGCGCGATATCGCAGATCATGAAGTGCCAGAGCACGTAAACCCTGCGCACCACTTTTCAGCGTTTGTTTATTGCTTTGGTGGATTAACATTTTTTGTAACAGTCATTCAAATTTTATCTGGTATGTTTTTGACGATGTATTACGTACCAGACATTAAAAACGCTTGGGAATCTGTGTATTATTTACAAAACGAAGTAGCGTTTGGACAAATTGTGCGCGGCATGCATCACTGGGGAGCAAGCCTTGTCATCGTGATGATGTTTTTACATACGTTGCGCGTATTTTTCCAAGGTGCTTACAAAAAGCCTCGTGAATTAAACTGGATCGTCGGTGTACTTATTTTTATGGTCATGATGGGTCTCGGTTTCACAGGCTACTTATTACCTTGGGACATGAAAGCGCTCTTCGCGACAAAAGTAGGATTGCAAATTGCTGAAGCGACACCGCTCATCGGCCCGGCGATTAAAACGTTGTTGGCAGGTCATCATGAAATCGTTGGTGCTCAAACGTTGACGCGCTTCTTTGCGATTCACGTCTTCTTCTTACCGGGAGCGTTATTAGGATTAATGGCTGCCCATTTCTTAATGATTCGAAAACAAGGTATTTCTGGTCCGCTGTAAAATTTAGTATAAGGGAGGGAACGATATGCATCGCGGAAAAGGGATGAAATTTGTCGGCGACTCGCGCGTACCTGCAATGCGCAAGCCGAACATTCCGAAAGACTATTCCGAATATCCGGGGAAAACCGAGGCGTTTTGGCCGAACTTTTTATTAAAAGAATGGATGGTCGGCTCCGTCTTTTTAATCGGCTTTTTATGTTTAACCGTTGCGCATCCGTCGCCGCTTGAGCGAATTGCGGATCCGACAGATACAAGTTATATTCCGCTTCCAGACTGGTACTTCTTATTCTTATACCAGTTATTGAAGTACTCATTTGCATCTGGTCCGTATACAGTTGTTGGAGCGATCATTATTCCTGGACTTGCGTTTGGGGCGTTGTTGCTTGCACCGTTTTTAGATCGTGGTCCGGAGCGTCGTCCATCGAAACGTCCGGTTGCTGTCGGTATGATGTTGCTTACGCTTGCTGCAATCATTTTCTTAACATGGGAATCTGTCGTCACGCACGACTGGGAAGCAGCGGCTGAGCAAGGAAAAATTCGCGCGGAAGTAGAAATTGATAAAAACGCGGAAGGATATAAAATTTTAGAAGCAAACACATGTTTAACATGTCACGGTGAAAACTTGCAAGGTGGTCCAGCTGCACCATCGCTTGTCGGCACGGGATTATCTCCTGAAGAAGTTGCTGACATCGCGAAAAATGGTAAAGGTGGCATGCCAGGAGGCATTTTCAAAGGTACAGATGAAGAATTGCAAAAACTTGCAGAGTTCGTTGCAGGTTTAAAAGCAGAATAATTTGTAAAAGCTGACTGAACATCAGTCAGCTTTTTTGTACATATGGGAGGTCAATATATGTTACACATACGTGATTGGTTGATGCACCGCTCTTTTCTTATACTATTATTGATCGTCAATGTCATTGGGACAATTTACGGATACATATGGTATGGACCACAACTATCCGAAACGCCGCCCATTTTTCTTCCGTTCGTGCCGGATAGTCCAACCGCGAGCTTATTTTTTGTTTTTGTTTTAATCGCATGGCTTCGTCATACAAATTGGCCGTTTATCGAAGCGTTGGCGGTTGTTACACTTGTGAAATACGGCATTTGGGCTGTTGTCATGAATATGCTCGTGTTGGTCGTCACAGGACAGCTCGGCTTTGCAGGGTGGATGCTTGTGATATCGCACGGAGCGATGGCCGTGCAAGCGTTGTTGTATGCTCCTTATTATCGGATGTCCTTCATTCATGTTGTTGTGGCAGCCATTTGGACGTTGCATAACGATGTTATTGATTATGTGTTTGGGATGATGCCACAATATCGAATGTTGGCGCAATATACGCCACAAATCGGCTATTTTACATTTTGGTTAAGCATTGCTTCGATTGCGGTGGCATACATTTTTTCACGTCGGCGATAAATCGAGGTCTATGTCTCTTTTTGCGGTCATATATTCAATAGTAAGATCGTAAGGAGGGACAAGGAGATGCGCATTCGACTCATCGCGATGTTTATCATGATTTGTTTATTTCCGTATACAGTATATGCAAACGGACATGAGTGGGACAAACTCGATCAAATTTCTGACGAAGCGCTTCAGTTAACAAAAAATGATCGCTTACAAGAAGCAAAACAGTTATTGGAATATTTTGAGAAACAATTCGCGTTATTTCGTGAAGATATTCATTCGATGGATGTCATATATGTATTAACGGCTACGCATGAAGAAGCATTAAAAGCGGTCACGACATCGAGTGTACCGATGGAACAACGAATTAATCAATTAACGCAATTTCGACTTGCTGTTGATGCCGTTCATACGAAACATCAACCGCTTTGGAAAGAAATGAAATACGCTGTCATGTCAGCGTTTGAAAAGATGAAACAAGCGATGGAGCAAGAAGACGAACAATCGTTTCAACAAGCGTTTCATCAATTTTTACAACGGTATGAACTTATTGAACCGAGCGTAAAAATTAACGCTGATCGTGAACAAGTGCAACGTGTATCTGCCCATATTTCGCTTTTAGAAGCTCCTGCTTTTCGCCAATTGCATGCAACAGAGCGGATGAAAGAGTTGCGGCAAATGGAAGAAGATTTACAAGCGTTGTTTGCTGACGGAAAAAAAGAGACAACGCTTCCGTCACTATGGTGGGTTATGACGTCCATTGGTGGCATGATTATTATGACGTTAACGTACGTTGGATGGCGAAAATATCGTGGGGAAAAAGAGGGGAAAATGGTGAGAGATAAACAATAAAAGCGTCCATCGTCGGACGCTTTTACTCATGTAACGGTTGTTTATTTTCGTCTAACGTAAATCCTTCTCCATGCACATCGTGCACATCGCTAATCGCAACAAACGCATGTGGATCAACAGACGTGATGATTGATTTTAACCGTGACAATTCGTTTTTGGCAACGACGCAATATAAAACATCTCGTTCGCGTTTCGTATATGACCCTATTCCTTTTAAAATCGTAACCCCACGTTCCATTTCCGTCATAATTTTCTCGGAAATTAAATCACTTTTTTCAGAAATAATGGTTGCTCCTTTTGCTGCATATGCCCCTTCTTGTAAAAAGTCGATGACGCGTGCCCCGACGAATACGGCGACGAGTGTATACATCCCTTCACGGTACGGTAAATACGTCAACAACGAAAGAACAATAACGCATGAGTCAAACAGAAACATCGTTTTTCCCATACTAATACCTTTATATTTATATACAAGCCGCGCAATAATATCGACACCGCCCGTCGTTCCGCCGTAACGGAAAATAATACCGAGGCCGACCCCGATGAAAACGCCGGCAAACAAAGCAGCTAACGTAAGATCGTTATTGAGCGGAATGTGAAACCCGTACCGTTGAAAAATCCAAAGAAATATAGATAAACTAACCGTCCCGACAATCGTATAAACAAACGTCGTCCGCCCGAGCAACTTCCAGCCGATAAAAAAGAGCGGAATGTTCAGTACTAAGTTTGAAATAGAAGGATCGATACCGAACAAAAAGTATAAAAGAAGTGTAATCCCCGTAAAACCGCCTTCTGCGAGTTTATTTTCCATATTAAAATGGACAAGTCCAAACGCAAAAATTGCCGATCCTAGTAAAATAAATGCGACATTTTTAAGTTTCATCGTCTTCACCCCTTGAGTATGACTGCGTTTTTTATTATAGAGGAACGTCATCATACCCGTCAAAAACATTTGTCAAACGCCCCACTTTTAGCTAACATGAATGTAAGAGGTGAAAGTCATGGAAAAAACGATGCGGCAACTGCAACAAGAAGTCGACGAATACATCGGGCAGTTTAAGGAAGGATATTTCAGTCCGCTTGCCATGCTGGCCCGTTTAACAGAAGAATTAGGTGAGCTCGCTCGTGAAGTAAATCATTATTATGGTGAAAAACCGAAAAAGAAAACGGAACAAGAAAAAACGATTCAAGAAGAATTAGGCGATTTATTATTTGTGCTTATATGTATGGCGAATTCGTTACATATCGATTTACAAGAAGCGCATGATGCAGTCATGCATAAATTTCAAACACGAGATCGTGATCGTTGGACGAGAAAGGAAGAGGAACGATGATTCGAATTGTCATTGCAGGACCACGTGGAAGAATGGGACGAGAAGCTGTTTCCCTCGTTCATCAAACAAAACATTTTGAGCTTGTAGCTGTCGTCGACCGAATGAACGAAGGAAAAACGTTGGCGGAACTCGATGGTTTTCCAGCCATTGAAGCTCCAATTTTTACAGATTTGGAGCGTTGCTTGCAAACAGTCCAAGCGGACGTATTGATCGATTTAACAACGCCAGAAGTTGGAAAACGGCATACAGAGATTGCGTTGCAATACGGTGTTCGACCGGTCGTTGGTACGACAGGATTTACAGAAGACGATTTGGCACGTTTAACACAAATAGCGGAAGAGAAAAAAATTGGTGCGATTATTGCACCGAACTTTGCGATTGGTGCCATTTTAATGATGAAATTTGCGCAAATGGCGGCTAAATATTTTCCACATGTAGAAATCATTGAGCTTCATCACGATCAAAAGCTTGATGCGCCGTCTGGTACAGCGTTAAAAACAGCTCAGCTCATTCAACAAGTGCGCCCTTCCTTTACCCAAGGGCATGAAGCTGAAAAAGAAACGATGGAAGGGGCACGTGGGGCATTATATGACGGCATGCGCATTCATAGCGTTCGACTGCCGGGGCTTGTCGCGCATCAAGAAGTCATTTTTGGTGGCGATGGACAAACATTGACGATTCGGCACGATTCGTTTAACCGTGCATCATTTATGTCCGGTGTTCGCTTTTCTGTTGAAACGGTGATGAAGTTAGAAACGCTCGTATACGGATTAGAACATTTAATTGAATAAGGGGGCGAGAAATTTGAAAATTGCATTAATTGCACACGATAAAAAGAAGGAAGATATGGTTCAGTTTGTTACAGCTTATCAACATATTTTAGCTGAACACGAACTATATGCAACAGGGACGACAGGATTGCGCATTCAAGAGGCAACCGGTCTTTCTGTGCACCGTTTTCAATCTGGTCCACTTGGAGGCGATCAACAAATTGGTGCGATGATCGCAAATAACGATATGGATATGGTCATTTTTTTCCGAGATCCATTAACCGCTCAACCACACGAGCCGGATGTTAGTGCCCTTATTCGTCTTTGTGACGTATATGCCATTCCGTTAGCGACAAACATGGGAACAGCTGAAGTGCTTATACACGGTTTAGAACGTGGCGATTTTGCATGGCGAAATATTGTGAAGCGAGGAAAAGAATGATGCATATATTAGCATTTGGGGCTCATCCAGATGATGTCGAAATTGGCATGGGCGGAACGATTGCGAAATACGCGCAACAAGGGTACGACATCGGCATATGCGATTTGACGTTAGCAGAATTATCATCAAACGGAACGGTACATACTCGACAACAGGAAGCGAAGCGGGCAGCTGACATTCTCGGTGTTCGCACACGCATACAGCTCAAACTTCCTGATCGTGGACTTGTCGTACAAAAAGAGCATATTGATCCGATCGTGACAGTCATTCGAACATATCGACCGAAAATTGTATTTGCACCGTACTGGGAAGATCGCCATCCGGATCATGGGCAATGCGCGAGATTAGTGGAAGAAGCGGTATTTTCCGCTGCCATTCGCCGTTACGGAGAACTCCCTCCTCATCGCGTACATGCCGTTTATTTTTATATGATCAACGGTTTTCATCGCCCTCATTTTGTCGTTGACATTAGCGATACGATCGATAAAAAATTAGCAAGTTTGCGGGCGTACGAAAGTCAATTCGAGCGAACGAGCGGTTCAGTTGACACGCCGTTAACGAACGGATATATTGAAACCGTTGAAAGCCGCGAGCGATTGTTCGGAAAAGAAGTCGGTGTTTCGTTTGCGGAAGGATTTATATCAAAAAAACCAGTGATACTTGCACATGATTTGTTAGGGGAAGAAAGATGAAACTAAAAATAGGAATCGTTTGCTATCCGTCAGTTGGCGGATCTGGAGTGGTTGCGACGGAATTAGGGAAAATGCTTGCTGAACGCGGGCATGACATTCATTTTATTTCGTCAAGCATTCCATTTCGACTAAACAAAGTATATCCAAATATTTACTATCATGAGGTAACGGTCAACCCGTATTCTGTATTTCAATATCCGCCATACGACTTAGCGTTGGCGAGTAAAATTGCAGAAGTTGCGAAGCGAGAAGAGCTCGACATCATTCATGCGCACTATGCTGTTCCGCACGCTCTTTGCGCCTTTTTAGCGAAACAAATGGTTGGTGACCATTTGAAAATTGTGACGACGTTGCACGGTACAGACATTACCGTCCTCGGATACGACCCGTCATTAAGCGATTTAATTAAATTTGGCATCGAGCAATCCGATGTCGTCACAGCAGTATCGAATGCGTTAGCGGTTCAAACATATGAATTGCTTGACGTGCAAAAGCCGATTCAAACGGTATACAACTTTGTTGATGAACGTATATACAGCAGACGACGAAATGATGAGCTCCGTCGTCAATACGGTATCGCACCGCACGAAAAAGTAGTTATTCACGTGTCGAACTTTCGGAAAGTGAAGCGGGTATGCGATGTCGTTCGTACGTTTGCGCTCGTCGTCAAACAAGTACCTGCAAAATTGCTTCTTGTCGGTGATGGGCCAGAAATGACGGTCGTTTGTCGCCTTGTAAAAGAATTAAATTTATGCGATCACGTTCGTTTTCTAGGAAAGCAAGAAAATTTAGCGGAATTGTATTCCATTAGTGACGTGAAATTATTATTGTCAGAAAAAGAAAGTTTCGGTCTCGTTTTACTGGAAGCGATGGCGTGTCGAGTTCCATGCGTCGGAACAGCGATCGGTGGCATTCCTGAAGTAATTGAAGATGGCAAAAACGGCTTTTTATGTGCGCTCGGTGATATAAACGATGCGGCGCGTCAAACGCTTTGTTTACTGACGGATGAAACACTTCGCGAGACAATGGGGAAAAACGCATATGAAACGGTATACGAAAAATTTTATTCTGAGCGAATTGTGGCACAATATGAACATATTTATTTTCAACTTAAAGGGGAAGAACGATGAACGAACAGTTTCGGCAGGCGCTCTCTGTCATTGAAACGTTAAAACGCCATGGACATGAAGCGTATTTTGTCGGTGGTGCGGTTCGCGACTATTTGTTACAAAGACCGATTGGAGACATTGATATTGCGACATCGGCCCACCCGCAAGAAGTGATGGCCATTTTTCCTAGAACGGTTCCTGTTGGCATTGCGCATGGCACAGTAATGGTCATTGAACGTGGCATTTCTTATGAAGTGACGACATTTCGAAAAGAAGGGCGGTATGAAGATTACCGAAGACCGAAAGATGTCACGTTCGTTCGTTCTCTTAACGAAGATTTGCAACGGCGCGATTTTACGATGAATGCGATCGCAATGAACGAGTACGGCGAGATCATCGATCCGTTTGGAGGAGTGGAAGCATTAAAGCAGCGCATCATTGAAACAGTTGGAGATGCTGCTGAACGCTTTAACGAAGATGCGTTGCGGATGATGCGAGCGCTTCGATTTGTCAGTCAACTCGGTTTTTCTTTATCACCAAAGACGAAACAAGCGATCATACAATACGGCCATTTATTACAGCATATCGCCGTTGAGCGCATTGCTGTTGAATTTGAGAAATTGCTACTCGGTCCATTTGTATCGAAAGCGATCGCACTTCTCGTTGAAACGAATTTATTTGCTTACTTGCCTGAGCTTGCAACAAAAAAACAGGAGCTGATCAAGCTAAGTAGTTATTCTTTAGTACCAGTCGATCGCATTGAAGCGTGGGCACGATTTGCATTTGTCGTTCACTTTCATCGTGAACAATTAAAAAATTGGAAATTGTCGAATCATCTCATTCGTGACATTTTGATTTGTTTAAAGGCGCTTGAACATATTCGCTCACTTACGGACTGGACAATCGATGCATTATACGAGTATGGACCGTACATTCCGCACATTGAACGTATACGTGCAGCTGTTTATGACGACAAACCGTCTGTTCACTCGTTATTGAAACAATGGGAAATGCTGCCAATTCGCAATCGAAAAGAGTTGGCGATCAACGGTCATGATTTGCTCGTTTTATTTAAGAAAAAAGGCGGTCCTTGGTTATCGGAAATGATTGAAAACATCGAGCGTGCCGTATTGCATCGTCAAGTAGAAAATGAGAAAGAGAAGTTAAAGGAGTGGGCGATGTGCAATCAGAAACGAGAAAACAATTGTTAAAACTATTTACAGAAGCAGGCGAAACATTTTTGTCCGGGCAAAAAATTAGCGAGCAGCTCGGTTGCTCACGAACAGCTATTTGGAAACATATCGAAGACTTAAGAAAAGAAGGATTTGAAGTTGAAGCGGTTCGCAAGCTCGGCTATCGCTTAAAAAAAATGCCAGATAAACTAAACGCTAATGAACTACAACTCGGATTAAAAACGAAACGTTTTGGCTGGAGTGTATACGATCAAGAAAGCGTGCCGTCAACACAACAATTGGCTCATCAACTTGCCCATGAAGGTGCTGAAGAAGGGACGGTTGTCATTGCCGAAGAACAAACGGCAGGAAGAGGCCGTTTAAATCGGTCATGGCATTCACCGAAAGGAACAGGAATTTGGATGAGCATCATTTTACGTCCGTCCATTCCGCTACAGCAAGCTCCTCAATTAACTCTTTTAGTGGCTGTTGCGGTCGCTCAAACAATCCAAGAAATAACAAATATCGTACCGGACATTAAATGGCCAAACGATATATTAATCAATGGTAAAAAAGTCGTTGGCATTTTAACGGAATTACAAGCCGATCCCGATCAAGTGCGAGCAGTCATCGTCGGCATCGGCATGAACGTCAATCAAAAACAGTTTCCAAACGATATTGCTCCAATTGCGACATCACTCGCGATTGAAACGGGACGAACGTTCCATCGGCCGAAAATTGTTCAAACGTTATTGCAAAAATTAGAACAGTTATACGAACAATATTTACAACATGGTTTTTTACCGATTAAACTGTTGTGGGAAGGCTATTCGGTAACGATCGGTCAACAAATTGTAGCGCGTACATTAAACGGAGCCATTCGTGGTGTAGCACTTGGCATTACAGATTCGGGCACGTTAAAAGTGCAAACAGAAGACGGAGCCGTTCATTACATTTATTCTGCAGATATTGAAATAAAAAAACAGTAGGAAAATTCCGAAATATTTGTTAAAATGAAAGCGGTTGATATTGGGCAGTATCTTTGTAAGAACTGCACCACGCGCGCACGCATACAACGTATTTATGATCATTTCTGCCTTGATCCGATGAAACGGACGGGGACAGAGGGATGGAGTAGAACAAAAGTCCTTCTTTCTCATTTTGGCAGAAAGAAGGCTTTTTTTATCCATTTCCTCTGCATATGAGAGGAGGATATTAATGAAAACAAAATTAGATTTTCTCAACATGAAAAAAAATCGTGAGCCAATCGTTATGCTGACAGCCTACGATTACCCGTCAGCAAAACTAGCTGAGGCGGCCGGTGTTGACATGATTTTAGTTGGCGATTCACTCGGCATGGTCGTATTAGGATACGACTCAACGATTCCTGTGACGGTTGCAGATATGATTCATCATACGAAAGCCGTTCGCCGTGGCGCGCCACATACGTTTATCGTGACAGATATGCCTTTTATGTCTTACAGTACGGTGAACGATGCGTTACAACATGCAAAAGCGATCATGCAACAATCAGGGGCTAACGCTGTCAAAGTTGAAGGAGCAGGTTCTGTATTGCAAGTCATTTCTTCTTTAACACAATCAGGTGTACCTGTTGTTGCTCACCTCGGCTTAACGCCACAATCGGTCGGGGTGTTAGGTGGATATAAAGTACAAGGAAAAGATGCTGAAAGTGCTCGACGTCTTCTAGAGGAAGCAAAAGCGTGCGAGCAAGCGGGGGCGATCGCGCTCGTTTTAGAATGTGTGCCGAAGCAACTTGGCGAAGCGATTACGAAACAACTAGCCATCCCGACAATTGGTATTGGAGCGGGAGTTGGTACGGATGGGCAAGTGCTTGTTTATCACGATGTACTCGGATATGGTGTAGAACGTGTACCGAAATTTGTTAAACAATATGCGAACGTTCAGCGAACGATGCAGCAAGCGCTAGCCGAGTATGTAGCTGACGTCAAAACACGTCAATTCCCAAGCGATGAGCAATCATTTACGATGAACGAACAACAATGGCTAGCGTTATACGGAGGGAAGTAATTGTGATTACAATCGAAAAAATCGAACAGATGCAAGCTTGTATAATGGCTGAGCGTCAAAAAGGAAAAACGATCGGTTTTGTGCCAACGATGGGATACTTGCATGAAGGTCATGTGGCGTTGTTGGAACGGGCACGCAAGGAAAATGACATCGTTGTTTTAAGCATTTTTGTTAACCCGCTTCAATTTGGACCAAACGAAGATTTCGATCGTTATCCACGTGATTTTGAGCGCGATTATAAAATAGCTGAACGAGCAGGTGTGGACATTATATTTTACCCTTCTGTGCCAGAAATGTATCCGCATGAACCGTCGGTCACAGTGAAAGTGCATGAACGAGTGGATGTGCTTTGTGGAAAGTCCCGCCCTGGTCATTTTGACGGTGTCGCAACGGTTGTGACGAAGCTGTTTCATATCGTCATGCCACATCGCGCATATTTCGGGCTGAAAGATGCGCAACAAGTGGCGGTCATCGACGGACTTATCCGCGATTTCCATTTTCCGATCGAACTCGTTGCTGTTCCGACAGTACGTGAAGACGATGGCCTTGCAAAAAGCTCACGCAACGTGTATTTAAGCGAGCAAGAACGGCAAGAAGCTCCGGCGTTATATGCTGCTTTACAAAAAGGAAAAGCGCTTGTTGAAGCAGGAGAACGTGACGTGGAGACCGTACGAAAAGCGATTGTGCACCATATTGAGCAACATACAACCGGTGTCATCGATTACGTTGAAGTTTATTCGTATCCAGAGTTAAAGCCACTCGAGACGTTACAAGGAAAGATCATCCTTGCGCTCGCTGTGCGGTTTACAAATGCGCGTTTGATTGATAATATCGTTATGAACGTACAATAAGGGGGAAACATGATGTTTCGCACATTAATGAACGCTAAAATTCATCGTGCTCGCGTGACGGAAGCGAATTTAAATTATGTCGGTAGCATTACGATCGATGAAGATATTTTAGATGCAGTCGGCATGGTTCCAAATGAGAAAGTACAAATTGTAAATAATAACAATGGAGCACGATTTGAAACGTATATTATTCCTGGTGAAAGAGGAAGCGGTGTGTTTTGTTTAAACGGAGCAGCAGCCCGTCTCGTGCAAAAAGATGATATTATCATCGTCATTTCATACGTACTCGTACCAGAAGAAAAATTAACATCACACCGTCCGAAAATTGCGATTATGGACGAGCATAACCGCATTAAAGAACTCATTGTCCAAGAGCCGGCGGCGACCGTTTTATAACGGGCGCCATGCCGCCTCTTTTTATTTGTCACATACATGCGAGGTGGAAAATAGATGAATGATCGCTTTGTCGTCGTCGATATTGAAACGACAGGAAATGCCCCGAAAAAAGAAGATCGCATCATCCAAATCGGTTTTGTCGTCATCGAGGGCGACAAAGTTAAAGAACGTTTTTCAACATTTGTTCAGCCAGAGCGGGATATTCCGCCATTTATTCAACAACTAACAGGCATTGATCATACAATGGTTCATGATGCGCCGCCGTTCCAACATATTGCTGCGATGCTTGTTGAACAATGGGAAGGAGCTTATTTTGTCGCGCATAACGTTCAGTTCGACTGGGCATTTTTACAAGAGGAATTTATTCGTAGCGGAATACAACCACCGACATGTCGGCTTTTAGATACGGTAGAACTCGCTCGTTTTCTTATGCCGACACAATCAAGCTATAAACTGAATCACTTAGCCGAAGCGTTGTCGCTTGCGCATGATCGCCCGCACCAAGCAGATCACGACGCAGAAGCAACGGCACAACTGCTTCTTTTTTTACTGCACAAGCTATCTCGTTTACCGCTTGTGACATTAAAACAATTACGCCGCCATAGTCAACCGTTAAAAAGCGATTTGACCGCTCTATTAGATCAATTCATTGCCAAAAAAGAACGCTCGCTTCAAACGAATGAATCCGTCCTTGAATATGAAGGCATTGCTTTAAAAGCATGGGATTCGCCAAAACGAGTTGATCGTCATGAGCATCTTCCATCTTTTTTACAATGGCTTGCAACAAGTCCATTTGTTGCGCCGTTTGAATATCGAGAAGGACAAAAACAAATGATGGACGACGTTAACTATGCGCTACAAACGTGCCAGCATGCGTTAATTGAAGCGGGAACGGGCGTCGGAAAGACGATGGCGTACTTGCTTCCGGCCGTCTTTTATGCGGTGAAGCAACAGCAACCAATCGTCGTTAGCACCTATACGCTCCAGCTACAAAAACAAATGATTGAAAAAGAGTTGCCGCGCGTTGCACAGCTCGTCCCTTTCCCATTTACGACCGCTGTTTTAAAAGGGAAGCGAAACTATATGAGCGTGCGAAAATTCGCTCGCACGTTAAAACATATCGATACAAACTACGATATCGCTTTAACAAAATGTCAGTTGCTCGTCTGGTTAACAGAAACAGAGACAGGAGACGTTGATGAACTAAACTTAACGGCAGGTGGCGCGCTATTTTGGGAAGATGTACATAGCGATGATACGAATGAAGAATACGATTTTTTCGTTCGCGCGAAAGAAAAAGCGAAACATGCACATGTCATTATTACAAACCATTCATTTGTTATGCACGATTTAACAGCGGATGAAAAATTTTTGCCACCGTATGAACAACTCATTATTGATGAAGCGCATCATTTAGAAGATGTAGCTGCCCACTTTTTCGGAAGGCACGTTTCATACGAATACATTCGTTTATTGTGGACACGAATGAACGACATCGCTATGATACACAAAATGGGGGCGCTTCGCTCGCTTTTAGGAGATCTTGAATACGAACTCAATCAACTATTTCAATCTCTGCGTCATTATGTGTTGCGTCGTCAAAAAGGAGATGGACGTATGCGTTACCGTTTCGTCCCGTGGAAAGAATACGGAAAAGAGTGGAGCGGAACGATCGAGTTGCTTATGCGCATAATGAATGACGTGCAACAGTTATCACAAATGATAAACGATATTCCAAAAGAAGATGTGAAGCCTTTTACGACGTTTATTGATACTTTATGTACGTTGCAACATTTATTAACGAGTGATGATGATGATATTGTTCGTTGGCTCGAAGTAGATGCAAAAGCCGCAGTGAATGCAGTCACAGTTATTTCACAACCGCTCGATTTAGCTCATTTTTTTGCTGATCAATTATTTTCACGGAAGCGGAGCGTCATTTTAACTTCGGCTACGTTAACGACAAATGCTCGTTTTTCATTTATCATTTCGCGTCTTGGTCTTGACGATTTTTATCCATTCACACGCATCATTCCGTCTCCGTTTTCGTATGAAAAACAAGCTGCCCTTATGGTGCCAACAGACTTACCGACGTTTCCTTCGGTTACAGTTGAGCAATATGCGGAGCATGTAGCCCAACAAGTGATACGCATCGCCCGACATACAAAGGGACGAATGCTCGTATTATTCACATCGTATGAATTGTTAAAACAAACGTATGCGTATGCGAAACAATTTAACGATGATCAGTTTGTATTGCTTGCTCAAGGAGTGAGCGGAGGCAATGCAGCAAAATTAACACGCCATTTTCAACAGTTTGAGCAAGCGATTTTATTTGGCACAAGTAGTTTTTGGGAAGGAATCGATCTTCCAGGAAGCGAAGTGACATGCGTTGTCATTGTTCGATTGCCATTTGCGCCGCCAGATGATCCGGTCATGGAAGCGAAAAGCGATTATATTCGCGCAAAAGGAGGCAATCCATTTTACGATTTATCGTTGCCGCAAGCAATTTTACGCTTTAAGCAAGGATTTGGACGATTAATTCGGACAAAAGAAGATCGTGGAATTATTTTCGTCTTCGACCAACGATTGTTAACAGCATCATATAGCAAATATTTTTTACAGTCGTTGCCACCTATTCATGTATATCATGCGCCGCTTTCGGAGCTTTTACAACATGTAAACGAATGGCTATAAAATTCCCTTCATCGGTAAAAGATAAAAGATGTAGATGAAGGGAGTGGACGTTTTGCAATGGGTGTTATTATTTTTGATATGCAATAGTTTAATGCATCCTTCAACATCAGCGGAGCATATTCAAAAAATTGATATGATGCTCGAAGAAGAAGAAATGGCGATTATTTTTTTGCCGCTTAGCGATGGGGAAGCGACGTTATTCAAACACGCAAGCGGAAAAACGGTATTGTTAAATACAGGGGCGCCGCATACAGAACGCGAACTAAAAAGATGGTTTGAACATTTCCGTATTACCGAAATCGATGAACTTTTGTTAACGAGCGATGATCGGGAATATATCGGCAATGTGAAATGGATTGAACAAACGTACGGTCCGAAAGTGGTGAGCGAATGGAAAGAACAAAAGGTGTATGAACCGTTTCCCCATTTTCGGATGCAGCCGCTCTATATTGACAATGGAGATGTAACAATGTCGATTCAGTACGGGCGTCTTCGCCTTTTATATATGGCGCATGCGAGCGACGATGTGGAACAAAAGTTGATGACGATGCCGCTTAGTGATGTAAACATATTAAAAATTGCCCATTTCGGCGTTAATGACTACCCGCGTACATCGTTTTTAAAACATGTCGATCCACAAGTAGCAATCATTTTTAAGAAACATGGCAGCTGGCCGAATGAACGGTTGCTTGAGCGGCTGTACGCTGCCTGGATTGATTGTTATGAGACAAATCGTTTTGGTGTCATTGTAGTGAAATGCAACTTAGAAGAATACGACGTCATGACATTTTAAAAAAGGGGCCAACGTTCGGCCCGCGGTGTGTACGATAGGAATTTTTTTAATTCAAATTGACCAATGTAGGAAATCGTTGCTACAATGAAGATGTTTATACACCGAAATTGGTGTGTAATTGTATTGTTTCCGTTCGCAATAAACGATATAAGTAACAAAATTTGTGCACATGGAGGATCGGGTCGTGGAAAGTAAAATCGAAGTATTAGCAACTGTAAAAGTTGAATACTCATCAGACTTATATAAAATTGTTGATTGTTTAAACCGGACGTTAAAAGAAAAAGACTTAATGTTTGGACTAGCGCTTGATGAAGAAAATAAAGAAAAGGCTGTATTTACGATTTATCGAACGTAAGAAGGGATGAAAATGAAGAAGGTTTTGATTGCCTTCGTATGCTTGTTGTTTACGGCGTTATTTCTATATATCGACGCATATAGTGATGCGGTATCATCTAAAAACGAAAGTGAACAACGTGCGATGAAACAGGCAGAGAAACAAGGGATCATCCATATCGATGACGTATATACGTACCGAGGTAGCGATGTATACGTGATCGTCATAGGAAAAAATGACGAAGGTGAACAAATGATTGCGTGGGTGACAGAAAAAGGGGAAGTTGTCGATGTTCGAAAGGCTTCGGAAGGTATTACGAAACAACAAGCGCAATCGTCCATTAAAACGTATCATCCGAAAGAAGTCGTATCAGTGAAATTAGGAATGGAAAAAGGGATCCCGCTATGGGAAATTACATATATTGACGAACGAGACCGTTATTCGTTTTATTACGTTCGTTTTGAAGACGGGGCCTTTTTGAAAAGATATCATTTTGCGAGGGGGAAGGATTCATGAAGTTAGCGAAGCGCGTCGCATCATTAACGCCATCATCAACGCTTGCCATTACAGCGAAAGCGAAAGAATTAAAAGCAGCAGGGTACGATGTCATCGGGCTTGGCGCTGGCGAACCAGATTTTAATACGCCGCAACATATTATGGAAGCGGCTGTGAAAGCGATGTATGATGGGCATACGAAATATACGCCATCTGGTGGATTAGCGACACTCAAGCAAGAAATTATTAAAAAATTTCAACAAGACCAGCAACTCGACTATAAACCGTCAGAAATTATTGTATGTGTCGGAGCGAAACATGCGCTTTATACGCTATTTCAAGTCATTTTAGACGAAGGTGATGAAGTCATTATCCCAACGCCATATTGGGTGAGTTATCCTGAACAAGTAAAACTAGCAGGTGGCATCCCTGTTTACGTGGAAGGGCTCGAAGAAAACGAATTCAAAATCACGCCGGAGCAATTAAAACAGGCGATTACAAATCGAACGAAAGCGGTCATTATTAACTCACCAAGCAATCCGACGGGCGTCATTTATACGAAAGAAGAGTTGCAGGCGCTCGGTGAAGTATGTGTAGCCCACGATGTTCTTATCGTTTCTGATGAAATTTATGAAAAGCTCGTTTATGGCGGACATGAGCACGTTTCGATTGCCCAACTTTCACCGGAATTGAAAAAACAAACGATCATTATTAACGGCGTGTCGAAATCGCATTCGATGACGGGATGGCGCATTGGTTACGCAGCAGGAGATGCCGAGATTATTGGCGCTATGACCGATTTGGCAAGCCATAGCACATCGAATCCAACATCGATTGCTCAATATGCAGCGATTGCCGCATATAGCGGGCCGCAAGAGCCAGTTGAACAAATGCGTCAAGCGTTTGAACAGCGTTTAAATATTATTTACGAGCGTTTAATTCAAATTCCAGGGTTTTCATGCGTGAAACCACAAGGTGCGTTTTATTTGTTCCCAAATGCAAAAGAAGCGGCAACAATGACTGGATACGAAAACGTTGATGCGTTTGTCGAAGCGTTGCTTGAAGAAGCGAAAGTGGCACTCGTTCCAGGTTCAGGATTTGGTGCGCCAAACAATGTGCGTTTATCCTATGCAACATCGCTTGATTTACTTCATGAGGCGCTCGATCGTATCGAAACATTTATAAATGAAAAAACGCGTGGCTAGTCGATATGGCTAGCCTTTTCTTTCATGACGAAAACGATCGTCTTGCGTTTTTTTGTCGAAATGTATAATATTGATGATGTACATAATAGTTGAACGTCTTTGGAGGGAATTTTTGTGAAAACGACGATTGCAGAAGTACATAAATATGTAGGACAAGAAGTAACGATTGGCGCTTGGCTTGCGAACAAACGGTCAAGCGGAAAAATTGCCTTTTTACAATTGCGCGATGGCACAGGCTTTATTCAAGGCGTTGTTGAAAAGGCGCAAGTGAGCGAAGACGTCTTTCAAGCGGCAAAAAGCATAACGCAAGAAAGTTCGCTCTATGTCACGGGCGTTGTGCGTGAAGATGCACGTTCACCGTTTGGATACGAGCTATCTGTCACAAACATTGAACTCATTCATATGGCTGTTGACTATCCGATTACACCAAAAGAACATGGCGTTGAATTTTTAATGGATCATCGTCATTTATGGTTGCGTTCGAAGCGCCAGCATGCGATTATGAAAATCCGCAACGAAGTCATTCGCGCGACGTATGAATTTTTCAATGAAAACGGCTTTGTCAAAGTCGATCCACCAATTTTAACAGGAAGTGCGCCAGAAGGAACGACGGAATTATTCCATACAAAATATTTTGATGAAGATGCATACCTTTCTCAAAGCGGCCAGCTATATATGGAAGCGGCAGCGATGGCGCTCGGGAAAGTATTTTCATTCGGTCCAACGTTTCGTGCTGAAAAGTCAAAAACGCGCCGTCACTTAATCGAGTTTTGGATGATCGAGCCGGAAATGGCGTTTTATCAATTTGAAGATAACTTACAAGTCCAAGAACAATACGTATCCCATATTGTGCAATCGGTATTAAAAAATTGTCAGCTCGAGCTGAAAACGCTCGGACGCGATACGTCTAAATTAGAAAACGTAAAACCGCCATTTGCGCGCATCACATACGATGAGGCGATCCAACTTCTTCATGAGAAAGGATTTGACGACATTCAATGGGGCGATGACTTCGGTGCGCCACATGAAACAGCCATTGCGGAAAGCTTTGACAAACCAGTATTTATTACCCATTATCCAACGACATTAAAGCCGTTTTATATGCAGCCGGATCCAAACCGTCCAGAAGTTGTTCTTTGCGCGGATTTAATCGCTCCAGAAGGATACGGAGAAATTATTGGCGGTTCAGAGCGTATTCACGACTATGATTTATTAAAACAACGGTTAGAAGAACATCAGTTATCGCTCGATGCATATAAATGGTATTTAGAACTTCGTCAATACGGCTCTGTGCCACATTCAGGTTTCGGACTAGGACTTGAACGAACAATTGCTTGGATTTGTGGCGTTGAACATGTTCGTGAAACGATTCCGTTTCCGCGTTTACTCAATCGTTTATACCCATAATGATGAAATCCCCCGTGCTCACATGGGGGATTTGTTTTATGATATAATAGGGCGTGAGGTGTTTGACATGGATAATGAAATGATTCGTTTTTTTCGTGAAGGAAGTGTGGCAATTCCAAGGTTATTGTTAACGAGCTATAAAACGCTTGGGTTAAATGAAACAGAGTTTATGTTACTGTTACACATTCATTCGTTTCTTGAACAAGGCATTTCATTTCCAACCCCAGATGAAATTGCGGCTCGAATGACCATTTCATCTGAAATGTGCATGCAACAATTGCGAAAGCTTGTGCAAAAAGGATTTTTAGCCATTGAAGAACGAATGGATGATAACATTCGTGGTGAATGCTATTCACTCGATCCGCTTTGGGAAAAACTTATTCGTGCTGTTTTTCAAGAACAAAAACAAGAAGAAGAGCAAGAAGAACAATTGTACACCGTTTTTGAACATGAATTTGGCCGTCCGCTTTCCCCGATGGAATGCGAGACGTTAGCGATGTGGATGGATCAAGATGAACACGATCCGATCATCATTAAAGCGGCGTTACGTGAAGCTGTACTATCAGGAAAACTAAATTTCCGTTACATTGATCGCATTTTATTCGAATGGAAAAAGAACGGAATTAAAACGATCGAGCAAGCGCAACAACATGCGAAAAAGTTTCGAAAAAACCAGGTGAAACAAGATCAACCGTATAAACCAACCGTTCCGATTTATAATTGGCTTGAACAGTCGTAGAAAGGATGGTTACATGTTAACGAAGCAACAAATTCGCTACTGTTTAGATGAGATTGCAAACATGTTCCCAAACGCGCATTGTGAGCTCGTTCACCGCAATCCGTTTGAGCTATTAATTGCTGTTGTTTTATCGGCACAATGTACCGATGCGCTCGTCAATAAAGTGACGAAGCAACTATTTGAAAAATATAAAACACCAGAAGATTACGTGTCTGTTCCGTTAGAAGAGCTTCAACAAGACATACGTTCGATCGGACTATATCGCAATAAAGCAAAAAACATTCAGCAACTATGTCGTATACTACTAGAGCAATATAACGGAGAAGTGCCAAAAAATCGCGATGAATTAATGAAGCTTCCGGGTGTCGGACGGAAAACAGCGAACGTCGTCGTATCTGTTGCATTCGGTGTTCCTGCGATTGCTGTTGATACGCATGTCGAACGTGTCAGCAAACGACTTGGCATTTGTCGTTGGAAAGATTCTGTGCTAGAAGTAGAAGAAACGCTAATGAAAAAAATTCCGAAAGAAGAATGGTCGGTGACCCATCATCGCCTTATTTTTTTTGGGCGCTATCATTGTAAAGCGCAATCACCAAAATGTGACGTTTGTCCATTGCTTCATCTTTGTCGCGAAGGAAAAAAACGGATGAAAGGGAAGAGGTAAATGATCGTTCCAAAAACGTTTCAACATCCGCTCTTTTTTTCGGCCGATTTCATTGATACCCATACGTTTCAACCGTTCCCGATGATGATGAAGCATGTGCCATTTTATTACGATATAACGCAAAAAGAAGAGCCTTGGCAACAAAAAGAGCAGTCGCTTCCTGCCATATTTCAACTTTGGGAAGAAGAAAAGCGTGAACTTGCCCCATTGTTTGCAGCGCGTCAAGCGAACGAAGCAAAAGAGGGGATCGTTCGGGGAATAAGCTACTTTTTATGTGCGTTACATTGGCTCAATGAACGAGCAGTAAGCAACGTATACGAATGGGAAAAGGAAGTTCAGTCGCTCCCGCTTCGTCCGTTAAATGTTGTGGATCGGCTTTCGTTTATTTTCGTCCGTCCTACTCTTCACCATTCTTTCGTCCAATTAGATGAACTATTTACCGAGCTTATGAAGCTATTTTATAAACAACTGGCTCAACAAAAAAGAGACTGAGCGTGTTCTCAGTCTCTTTTCTTACTTATTGATTATTCGTTGTTCCACCGCTATTTCCATTTCGTTGTTGATTGTTCGTTCCCGACGAGTTTGTTGATGAATTGTTATTCGGATTTGTTGGATTTGTCGGGCTTGTTGGTGTTCCCGGATCGCTCGGATTTGTTGGCGTCTCTGGATTGCTTGGGTTTGGCTCGCTCGGGTTTGTTGGCGTCTCCGGGCTTTCTCCGTTTCCCGGTTGTTCCGGTGATTCATTTTCACTCGGTTGTTCCGGTTCTTCTTTCGGAATTTGCACAAGTGCTGTAGCAGGTGCGCTTTGTGTGCCATCTGCTGTGACGACGTATACTTCAAATAAGTACACCGAACCTTCTTTTGCCTCAACGGTTAGTTGTGAATCTTTTGTTGTTGCAATAACGGTCGGTTTACGACCATCTACTGTCTGCCTTACTTCAAACGACACATCTTTTTCAGGATCGATCGTGTATGACCACGATAACGAAATCGTTTGTGTTGCTGGATCGTATTGTGCTCGTAAGTCTTTTACCGGTTCGACGACTTCTGGCTTATCTTCAGCTACTTCTGTCGGTTCTTCATAACCGCGCACGAAATATTCGTACGTAATTTCATTTTCTGGCGTATATTCATTTGCTAGTTTCGGCGGATTCGTTCCTTTTTTCACCGCCAGTTTCACGACGCTTTTCGGTTGTTTAAAATCACCGCCACTGCCGTCATCGACGTGGGAAATGACGCGTTTAAACAACTGCTTCGCATATTGTTGTTCAGGTCTAGATAAATATGCTTCGCTACTTTTTTTACTAAATCCTGTCCAAATGGCAGCCGTATAGTTTGGCGTATAGCCAACAAACCAGCTATCAGGTACAGCGCCTCTTTGTAGACCATACTTGCGTCGGTCTTTTTCATCGTAGTTCGTTGTTCCTGTTTTTCCGGCAATATGAAGCCCTGGTACGTTCGCTGCTGTTCCTGTTCCAGATTGAACGACCGTTTTTAACATATCGGTAATCATAAACGCTGTATAATCTTTCATCGCCACCTTTGGCTCTGGACGAAGATCCATCTCCGTTCCGTCTGGAAACACAACTTTTTTTACGGCATGTGGTTCAATGTAAATGCCACCGTTTCCGAATGCGCTATATGCACCGGCCATTTGGAGTGGAGAGACGCCTTTGCCGACGCCACCAACCGCATATGCTTCATGCATTTCTTCAAAGCCCATGCCAAGCTTGTTCGCAAATTGTTTTGCCCGCTCTAAGCCGACTTCTTGAAGCGCTTTTAACGCTGGAATGTTGCGAGAACGAGCAAGCGCTGTGCGCATCGACATTTGTCCTTCATATTTGCCGTCCCAGTTTTTAATCGGTGTTCCATCAGAATATTGATACGGTTCATCTTTTAGTTGATGATACGTCGACCATTTTAAATATTCGATTGCAGGACCGTAGTCAACAATTGGTTTAATTGTCGAACCGGGCTGTTTTCGTGTATCTGTCGCATAGTTAAATCCGAACGTGACACCTTCTTCTTTTTTCCGACCGCCGCCAAGCGCCCGAATTTCGCCTGTTTTCGTATCTAAAACCGCAATGCCAGCTTGGAAATCGGTCTTGTTTGTGCGAATGACTTCGTCAGAATTGAGCAATTCCTCAACATACGACTGGGCGTTCGGATCTAACGTTGTATAAATGTGCAATCCAGCCGTAAACACATCAAGCCCTGTTTTTTCGGTTACTTCATCGATCACTTGATCAATAAAAGAGTCATACGGAATATCGCTTTGTTGTTTATTTTCTGTTAATAGCGATTGTACAGGCACTTTTTTTGCTTCTTCTGCTTCTTCTTTCGAAATAAACCCATGTTTCGCCATTAGCGATAGCACCGTATTGCGACGTTTTTCTGCCGCTTCTGGATGCGTAAACGGGTTATAATTGTTCGGGCTTTGCGGAATGCCAGCGAGCAATGCCGCTTCTGGCAGCGTCAATTGCGATAAATCGCTTTTCCCAAAGTACGTTTCTGCCGCTTTTGCAACACCGTATGCCCGATTTGAGTAATAAATTTTATTTAAATACATTTCTAAAATTTCATGCTTTGAATATTTTTGCTCTAACCGAATCGCAAGCCATAATTCTTGTACTTTCCGTTTTAACGTTTTTTCAGGTGTTAAAAAGGAAAGTTTGACAACTTGTTGCGTAATTGTACTTCCACCTTCAGCGCCAAATCCTTCACGAATGTTCGCTAACACTGCACCGAAAAAGCGCACAACATCAAACCCGTGATGTTCATAAAAGCGGGCGTCTTCTGTTGCAAGCACCGCTTCCTCGAGCACTTTTGGAATATCGTTATACGATATATAAATGCGCTTTTGTTGACCAAGTTCTACTACTTTTTGCCCGTTGACGTCGTAAACAATCGAAGCCAAAGGATCTCGCAACAACGTTTCATCAAGTGGTGGTGCATCTTTAATCATCCATGCAAATGTAACGACGCCTGAAAACATTCCGATTGTCATTATGAGCAACATAATGAGCACAATTTTTTTCATCATCGAACGCCCTCGTTCACGCGGACGTTGTTTCTTTTGTTCCGCTTGTTTTCGTTCTGTTCGTGAACGATAATTCGCCATATCGTTCCTCCTATTCTAAAAATATAGTTTGTCTACAATTTGAATATAATCGATTCGTGGGTGATAGCCAAGCGGAATGAGATGCCCATGTCGTTCCACTTCTGCTTTTGTCATCGACTTGCGCCCCCCTTGTTGCTTGCGCTCCCAATATTCAAGAAGGTGATGTGCATCGAACAAATATGTTTCATCGAATGTCGTGAAACGCAAAATCACGAAGCAAATCGCTCCGTGGGCTAACACTTGTTTCATATGTTCGATTTGATGTTCATGAAAATTTTGAAGCGGAAACGATGTACGATTTCGTGTTTCCTTCGCTTCAAAATCAATGTATTTCCCACGGTATATGCCATTATAGTCTGTCGTGGACGGTTGTTTAAAGTACGCTTCTTTAATGACAGCAGCGCTCCGTTTCGGATAATCGACGCGTACAATTTGTATTGGCGTTGGCTTTTTATGAATGACGGCAATACCTTGAGCTAAGTAGTAGGCGTTTGTTTCATTTAAATCCGCCTCTAGCGTCATTCCGCGATTCCCATACGTATCAGAAGCAGAGGCGCGCAACGTCTGTTCATTTTCTTTTTTTTCATACGCTCGCCCATTCGGATATTTAAACATATCATCCCCCCTTGAATGTTCAACATTATACCATATGTTTCGTCCGTTCGTCATTTTCATGAAAATTAGAAAAAGCGAGCATATTCGCTCGCTTCTTTTCCTTATGTAGAAGGACGGTCCGGACCTTCTAGCTTTTTGTCGCCGAAGCCTGTCGTTTCTTCTTGCTTCGGTTTTTGCTTTTTCTTTTTCTCTTTTTTCGCCATCGCCATGCCTCCTTTCGCTCTTTTATTTTGACCGCTCATGTCAAAAACATGCGCATCGATTTGTCGAATTTTGTACACACAACACTTTGTTTGCCGAATTTCTTCTAGTTTTGTCAAGTGAGAAGGGAAGAGCTAGTGGATGGAGAATGTGTATGGCAAAGGACGAAAGGGGAGTTGGAGGATGGAACATATTCAAATGCAACTACAACAGTTGTTTGATGAAATTGAACAGTTAGAAAATAAATTAAAAGAGCGTACGGCAGAACAAATGGCTACGCATTACGATATGCAACAAGATCGTTTACAACATATCGAACGCCAACTCGACAACATCGAACAGCAAATTGAAAAAAAAGAAACGTATACGTTCGCTCCGGCAATATAAAAGAGGTGGCAAATTGTGCCACCTTTATTCTTTCACACGCTCAATTGTAACTGGACGATGCTCTCCATTTCCTACGGTGTCAATGGCATAGTCGACTACTTCACGTTGCTTCGATGGTGCCGATTCGCCATGTTTTGGCTTCTCGCTTTCATGCCCTTTTTTCTTATGATGAAAATGAACACCTCGACCCATTTTCAGATGCCTCCTTTGTCATGCTAACGTCTTACTTAGCATGGCACAAAAGGGAACTAATCATTCAATGCTTCCTGAATATTGCTCGACTCGTTCGTCATCGGGTTTGTATGCCCCAAGCGCCTCTAAATCGCGAACAAGATGGCGGTATGCGCCGAGCGGCAATTCGTTGCGCAAGTAAAGTTGACGCGCAAAATCAAGCAGTTCGTTCGCATCGATCGGTTCATATTGCTTTGTCGCAATAAATTTGTTTTTTAATTCAATTATTGTCATAATTATTCCCTCCCCCTTTTCCACTTATCATAACATAAAAAAAGACGACATGTTAAATTCAAAAAATTGAGAATTCCGACATCGATTGACATGATTAGTCACGAACCATTTTACTTCAAGCGAATACGATGTAATGAAAGGAGATGAAAACATATGTATCAATCGTGGCCTACGATGCAAATGCCACATATTCCACCAGTGAACTATTATCCATACTATTCTCAACCGGTGTCGTTTCCAGCTCAGCCAGTCGTTCCGCCTGTTGCACCATCGATGTCTCCATTCGCTCCGCCAGCGGCTTCTCCTTTTGTACCGCCGATGTCTCCATTCATTCCTGCCCCGAAACCGCCAAGCTTGCTTGAGCAGTTTAAAACAAAAGAGGGAACGTATGACATCACAAAAATGATGAATACGATGGGGCAGGCGGTGCAAGTGATGAACCAGATGAGCGGTCTTGTAAAAGGATTAACGCAAACGTTTAAACTGTAACGTTTGCGTTTTTTCTTGCATTTATTCGATGGGAATAAATGTTTTTCGTTGCGGAAGACGAATGATCAGTTTGCCGTCTTGAAATGATGCTTGAATGTCTGATTCACTTACAGGATAAGGAAGAAAAATCGATTTTGTCGCTCGTTCATACGTGCGTTTGCGCTGAACGAATTTCTTTTCGTCATCAATCGTTTCTATTTGCTCATCATAAATAACCGACAACAATAGACGTGTATTGTCTATAAACTGCAGATGGACGCTATCGCGTGTCGCATTCGGAAGATGGGCGATAATGACGTATTCTTCATTCGTTTCACGTACATCGATCGGGATATAGATCGGTGAAAATGTACGATGCACATATTCATCAAGCGTGTATAACAGTTTTTTTAATGACCGATCATCAAAAAATGAATCAAGTATATGAGACAAATCTTTTTTCATCAATATCACTCCTTATGACATACGTTTGTTCGTAATATATGCAGGAAAAAATAAATTGTTCGCGAAACCTTTTATGTTGTGGTTCGTAAATATGTAAAAGAGATGAGAAAGGAAGAGAGCGTGTGCAAAGAAAACGAGAGAAAAATGAACGACCAAATGTGAAAAAAATCGTCAACAAATATAAAGAAAGAGGAATGAATATTAGCTTATGTAAACCGCGTTCAGCCATCAAATGGATTTTTGTGCAAAACAGTTGCCTTTTTCCACACATATGATACAATGAAACTAAAGTTCATACATGTCAAGAGACGAAGAGAGACCATACATGCATAATAAGTAAAACTTATTGTGCTTGTTTTGGTCTCTTTTTGTTTTTACAAGGGGGAATGATGATGTTTTCAGCAAAAAGACGACTGCAAATGATAGAAGAAATGAGCCAAACGACGTACGATGTGCTGATTATTGGCGGGGGAATTACCGGCTGTGGCATTGCGCTCGATGCAGCGACGCGCGGCATGAAAACAGCATTGATTGAGATGCAAGATTTCGCCGCTGGAACATCGAGTCGTTCAACGAAGCTCGTTCACGGGGGCTTACGTTACTTAAAACAGTTTGAAGTGAAAATGGTTGCAGAAGTCGGGAAAGAGCGAGCCATCGTATATGAAAACGGCCCTCATGTGACGACGCCGGAATGGATGTTATTGCCGATTCATCGCGGCGGCACGTTCGGGAAATGGAGCACGTCGATTGGATTATGGGTATATGATCATTTAGCACGCGTTAAAAAAGAAGAGCGGCGAACGACGTTATCGGCGCATGAAACGTTACAAAAAGAACCATTAATTAAACAAGATGGACTGCTCGGTGGCGGGTATTATGTTGAGTATCGCACAGATGATGCACGTTTGACGATTGAAGTTATTAAAAAAGCAGTAGAATGCGGGGCGCATGCTGTCAACTACGTGAAGGCGGAGTCGTTTTTGTACGATAAAAACGGGTGCATCCATGGCGTGATGTGTCGCGAGCAAACGACAGGAAAAACATTTACGATCTATGCGAAAAAAATAGTGAATGCAGCAGGTCCATGGGTCGATGTACTGCGTGAAAAAGACGGCTCACATGTCGGAAAAAAATTGCGTTTAACAAAAGGCGTACACATCGTCATCGACCAAGCACATTTTCCGCTTAAGCAAGCGGTATATTTTGATACGCCTGACGGTCGGATGGTATTTGCCATTCCGCGTGAAGGAAAAACGTACGTGGGAACAACAGATACGTTTTACGAAGGAGACCGCGCTCATCCGAAAATGACGCGTGAAGATCGCGACTATTTATTACGTGCCATTCATTACATGTTTCCGTCCGTTCATTTGACGGAACAACAAATTGAATCAAGCTGGGCTGGGATTCGTCCGCTCATTTATGAAGAAGGGAAAGATCCGTCTGAAATTTCCCGCAAAGACGAAGTTTGGCAATCCCCGACTGGTCTCATTACGATTGCGGGAGGAAAGTTAACTGGCTATCGCAAAATGGCGGAAACGGTTGTTGACCTTATTGCTAAACAGTTAGATGGGGCGTATCCGCCTTGCCAAACGAAACATTTACCGATCTCTGGTGGAGACGTCGGTGGTGCGAGCCGATGGCATACGTTTCTATCCGAAAAAGTAGCTGAAGGGCTTGCTTACGGTTTTACAGAAAAAGAAGCAAAACAGCTCGTGCAGCGATACGGTACGAATGCCGATCGTTTATTTGCATTAGCTCGTACGTATGATCCTAATAACGTATCGCTACCGCTCGATTGGTATGTGATGTGCGTCTATGCGCTCGAACACGAAATGACCGTTACGCCGCTTGACTTTTTCATTCGACGTACCGGGGCGCTCTTTTTTGGCATTCATACGGTTCGCGAAATAAAAGATGCCGTCATTGCACTTATGCAGGCATATTTTCATTGGACAGAAGAAGAACGAAACCGATATGAACAACAAGTAAACATGGCGCTTCATGATGCCGTCATTCCTTGCGATGAAGCGTAACGTTAGGCGGGGGCTCCCGCCTTTTCTATTTCTTCCAACCTTTCTATAATGCGTCGTTTACGATAAAACATTGCACCTGCTTCAGCAATGTCGTGAATCATCATTTGATTTGTCCATGCTCCAAATAACATTCCTACAATCGGAACGGATTGAAACAACTTTTTCCAACCGTACTGGTCGCGAAACGCCCAAACGATTTCGCGCCATCCTTGTAATTGTGACATCGTTTGTCGTTCATTTTTTGCTGTCCATTCATTTAATATCGCTTGCTTGCCAACGACGTCAGCAAGCGCAAATTGTAAACATTTGACGATAAACAATCGTTCTTCTTTCTCATGTGGATCAAATCCGTATACGATCGCAATTTCTTGCAACGTTTTTAAAGCGGTGCCTAAAACGACAGCAACATCGAGAAGCAACGTAAACGCCCCACCTAATCCTGTCGTTGCCCCTTGATACATCGCAAACGTTTTACGTTTCGCAATTAATGTTTCACACGCTTCATTCATCCGTTGTAAAGGAATCGAACGAACAGTGTGTAGCGTTGGCACTCCATAAAACGTTGATAAAACGGCTTCTTTATTTACTAAATATTGTCCACCTGTTTGAATATATTGGCCAAGCTCATCAAGCAATTGCGCCATTTTTTTATGTATCCACGCCGGGGTCAATCGATCAAGTAAAACAAAAGGCAAACGGCTTATTTTTTCCCAAAACCAAATGCGCTTTTGTTCTTTTTCCCATTGTTCAATAAGATGAAGTTGCTCGATTAAAAACGATTTGTCATCCATTTCTTCCACCTCATGCATACATACGTGTGAACCGCATAAAAGTTTCAAAAAAACACCGGCGATCGTGCCGGTGTCAATGAAATTGTACGTCAATTCGTTTTTTTCCATCAGCCTGCGCTTTCGGAATACGAATTTCAAGTACACCATTTTTATATGATGCTTGCACATGTTCATGTGCGGCAGGGGAGGGAAGAGGAATGGTACGATGAAACCGCCCATAAAACCGCTCTTGCCGATGCATATGTTCATCGTGTACGTCGTGTTGTCGGCGCACGTGTCCGCTAATCGATAACGTTTGATGATCAATATGAATATCGACGTCTTCTTTTCGCTCTAGCCCCGGAATGTCGCACGTCACAATCATTTCTTTTTCGTTTTCATGCACATCGACGCGAGGCATACGAAACACATCATCTACGTGCGAAAAAAGGGAAGGAAAGCTAGAAAACATACGTTCTACATCTCGTCGCATCACATCTAATGAACGAAACGGATCCATCGAAAAACCTCCTCGTATTATATTCGCTACGTATTTTGTGCAAATGACGAGATGTTATACAAAAAAACTTGCCTTAGCGGGAAGGCAAGTTTTCAAGCTGTTGTACGTATAAACGGACGAGTTCGTATTGTTGTTTCGCATCGAGCGATGATGACGCAATGCGCTTGAGCGCCAATGAAAATTTTTCATAAGGCGATTTTCGCAAACGAGGATGCGTCATTTCATCTAATAAATCGCGGCGAATCGCATCGAGCAATACATCGTCCGCATCGCTTTCCGTGGCAGGTAACGACCGATTGAACCATAATGATCGATAGGCGTCTAATAGCTCCATCTAACCCCCTCCTTAGTCAATACGTTCAATTGTTTCTGCCATTTGTAAAAATGGGTCTAACTCATCAGCTTGCTGAACGAAAATGGTGAGTCGCATCGGAGTTCCGCTCTTTACAACAAATACATATACTTCTCCATCTGTAATGGCACTTTTATATACGTCCGCTCCGTTTAAAAGCGTTCCTTTTGTCCACGTTACTTTTTCGACTGTGCCGTCTTTACTGCTTGCCTTTACGTACTGTTCTGCTTGTTCCTCGATTAGCGACCAGTCCGCACCATCATCAATAAGTTCTACTGTCATCGATGCTTTTTCTTCGTCGAGAAAAATCATATCTTTGCCCGGTTCGACCGCTTCGGCTTGATAACCGTTTAAAATGTTTGCTTGAAACGGCTGATTGCTACTTTTGTATGTGAAAAATGATTCGTTCGGTTGTTCACTCATTTCCGTTTCGGTTCGTTGAATCGTTTTCGCCATCGTCATAAACGTATCAAGCCAATTATCTTCTTTTTTCGTAAACACCGTTAAAAACATCGGTGCATTTTCTGTTACGCCAATAATATATACGACACTATTATCGACAGATGCTTCGTATACAATAGCATCTTCAAACGGCAATGTCCCTTCAAACGGAGTAGCTTCCTCAGAGACAGCCATAGCCCGTTCTTTTGCGGACGTTTCCATTTGCTCTTTCGCCTCTTTTGGCAAAAGTTCAATGCGCATCCATTGCTCTTGCTCACTTTCATGCATAACGACATCTTTTCCTGGCTCTTCTGCCTCTAAACTAAACTTCGGTAATAATGAAATCGTAAACGGTTGATTTGTACTTTCAACAGGTGTCAATTCAAGCGGTGCTTGTTTTTTTTGTTGCTCTTCATTTGCAACAGGCTGTTTTGCTGGCGCAGTTGTTTGTTCGTTGCAAGCGGAAAGCAATGTAACAGCCGCAACGATGCTAATAAGTAACTTCGACCGTTGTTTCATCTTTGTCGCTCCTTTAATTGTTTTTACTTTTATTGTCGTATAGTTTTACGTTTCATGCAAGTATTCCTTTTTATATACAACGGTGCGATTTCGTCCTTGTTGTTTCGCTTCATATAAAGCGATATCTGCTTGCTTAAACAGCTCTGATTCATTTGTTGCAAGCGTTGGAAAAACAGAAATACCGATGGAAATCGTAATATGCACTGTCTGTTGTTGCACGAAAAACGAATGTTGCTCAATCGTTGTTCGAATATGTTCAGCAAACGTCATCGCTTCACGTTCACAAGTTGGAAGTAAAATTGAAAATTCTTCTCCGCCGTTGCGAAACGCGAAACCGTTTTTCGGGACGAGCGAGCGAATGAGTTCCCCGAGATGACGTAAAATGACATCTCCGCCATCGTGTCCATACGAGTCATTAATGCATTTAAAGCGGTCAATATCAAATAAAATAAGCGTTAAACAGCTGTTTTGGTGCTTGACTTGTTCCATTTTTTCATTTAACACGGTATGAAATTGACGAACGTTATAAAGCCCGGTTAAAAAATCCGTCGTTGCCCATGCTTTATAATGTTGCAACATTTCTTTTGATTGGCGAATATCTTTATAAATATTAGAAGAGACATATGTCGCAATAATGGAGATAGGCCAAAAAGTGAATAACGTTTGCGTGTAAATATCGTGATCTGGAATATTAACAAACAAAGCAAATGAAATGAGCGCCATGCTGTAGGTGTTCATCCAAAAAGTTGTCGTTATGATATGCCGTTTCATCCAGCGACTTATGAATCCACAACCGATCGCAATCGCAACAGAAATAAAAAAAGAAACGATTGACGCGAACATATTTCCGAATAAAAATCGTCCTGCCCCCATGATGATACCTGCCGCTAGAGCGCTTGGCATGCCACCATAGTAGCTAATGACAACGAGCGGAACGTGGCGCAAGTCTGCAATGACTCCATGTCCAAGCGGAATGGAAAAAAACATAAGCACGATGCTCAATAAACCGCAACAAGCGCCTGCAAGTAGACGTATATAAACAGAGGATTGTTTATGAATCGTTGAAGGGAAAAATTTGCTAATTAAATAAAAACCAGCAATAAGTATGCCGCTATTGGCAATAAATTGTTTTATCATCGTCCGCTCCTCCTCTCTTTGCCAATATATGCGAACGAAAAAAAATGTTGCGGACAAACGCCGCAACATTTTTAAATCGAAATGACCCATTCACCGTTTCGCATAATCGGTTCGCGCACACCGTCTTTTGTAACCCCATCGACGTTTAATTCATGCGAACCGATCATAAAATCTTCATGCACTAAACTATCGTTCGCGCCACGTGCAAGCAACTCCTCTGTGCGCATATTTGTTCCGCCTTCAATATTTGTTGGATATGCTTTGCCGAGCGCTAAATGCGAGGCAGCATTTTCATCAAATAACGTATTATAAAAAACAAGATTCGATTGAGAAATCGGGGAGCGATGCGGGACGAGCGCAATTTCTCCTAGTCGGCGTGCGCCTTCGTCTGTATCAAGCAAATGTTTCAATGTATCGTAACCGACTTCTGCTGTAAAATCAACGACTTTGCCATCTTTAAATGTAAGCGTAAAGCCGTCAATAATATTTCCACCGTAGTTAAGCGGTTTTGTATTGCGCACAACGCCGTTCGTTCCATCTTTATGTGGCATTGTAAACACTTCTTCTGTCGGCATATTTGGGTTAAATACGATGCCGTCTGTACTTTTTGCAGCGCCACCAGCCCAAACATGACCATCTGGCAACTCGACGGTTAAATTCGTTCCTGGTCCGTCATAAATGAGTTGTTTATATTGTTTGTTATTTAAATAATCAACGATGCGAGCTAATTTTTCGTTATGCGTTTTCCATGCCACAATCGGATCATCTTGATCTACGCGTGTCACTTGGAAAATGACGTCCCACAATTTTGCGATCGCTTCGTCTTCATTCATATTCGGAAATACTTTTTTTGCCCATGCTGGCGTCGGCACAGCAATTAACGACCAACAGTTATGATCAGCCATTAGGCGACTACGGTAATGTTGCAACGCCATGCTTGCCGCTTTCGTCGCCGCAGCAACGCGCGCAGGATCAATATCTTTTAATAAGTCTGGATTCGGTGCATAAATACTTAAAAACGCTCCACCTTTTTCAGCGACTTCCTCGCGTCCTTTCGCAAGCCAAGACGGGTATTCATGAAGCGCTTCTTCTGGTGCATGTTTAAATTTTATGTACGTGATTTCTTCATCGCTCCACTCGACATGCACATGTTTTGCCCCCACTTCGTACGCTTTTTTAGCAATTTCGCGCACAAGTGGGGCAGACGGTAGTGGCGCGTTAATAAACAACGTTTGTCCAGGTTGAATATTAACCCCAACACGTACAGCGAGTTCGGCATATTTTTGTAACTGTTTTTCTAACATAACAACTCCTCCTTGTTGTAAAGCATATTCTCATTTTAACAAAACGAAGGATGTTGTGAAAACATTTTCACTTGTATTATGATTGAGAAAGAAACATAGCGAGAAAGGAAATGAACTATGGAATGTGGCGATCAACAATTATTTTATGTTGAAGGGATGTTTATTTGTGCCGATGAACGAGCGATTGATGTACAAGTGAAGGGAGAGACGTTGACGTTTACAACACCAGAGCGGATGATTGGTTTTTGTGCAGGAGATGACGTAGGCATCGCTTTTTATGAAACCGATGAAGAAAAAAAGCTTATTTCGATTGAACGACAAGATGGGTCTCCGCTTTCGTACGTGAACGGGGAATGGTTTGCGGAAATTGTATTTGTCGATTCGGTGGATGAGACAACATTTTTATTTGACTTATATCGTTCTCCTTATCGCGATTATGAACGAATGACGACAGACGAGCCGTTTTCGCGCGAACGTGGAACGATCATGACCGTTTTGTTTGCTCGACAAGACGGAAAAAATAGATTAAAAAAGGTTGTGAGCGGATGAATGTTGTTCTTGCGCCAGATTCGTTTAAAGGAAGTTTATTAGCGAGCGAAGTATGCACAATTATAAAAGAAGCGTTTCAACATGAGTACCCAGAAGCGACTGTCATTGCGGTTCCGATGGCAGATGGGGGAGAAGGGACGATGGAAGCGATCGTTTCTGCAACGAACGGTTCTGTTCGGTATGTGACAGCCCATGGTTCTCTTTTTGAAACGCGACAAACGGCATATGGTGTTGTTCACGATACAGCTGTCATTGAAGTGGCCCAAGTAATCGGCTTGCCACTCGTTCCGAATGAAAAGCGAAACCCGCTTCATACGACCACGTATGGTGTGGGCGAAGTGATCGCGGCAGCACTTGACGCGGGGTATCGCCGTTTCGTCATCGGACTTGGCGGAAGTAGTACAAATGACGGTGGTTTCGGCATGTTATGTGCGCTTGGGGCAACGTTTACGAATGAGAAAGGGGAACATTTGCCTCCCATACCGTCTTCTTTGCCCCATATTGCCCATGTCGATATGACATCCGTTGATCGACGTGTATACGAAAGCGAGTTTCTTGTTGCATGTGATGTCGATAACCCGCTTTATGGAGAGCGCGGAGCATCTTACATATTCGGACCGCAAAAAGGAGCGGATCGTGAAACGGTTCGCACATTAGATAGATGGCTATATACGTATGCAAAAACAATCGAACAGCAAATCGGTCGTTCATATGCACATGCGCCGGGAGCGGGAGCAGCAGGTGGCTTAGGTTTTGCCTTTTTATTGCTTGGAGGGACATTCATTTCTGGAGCAAAACTTGTTGGGGAAATGGTGCAACTGCCAGAAAAAATAAAACGAGCGCACATCGTTATTACAGGCGAAGGACAAAGTGATGCACAAACGCTATACGGAAAAGTTCCGTTTTATGTTGGTCAATTAGCCAAACAATATGATGTTCCTGCTTTTTTATTGTCCGGTAGCCTCGGTGACGGGTTTGAAAAACTATATGAATATTTCGTTACTTGTGATGCGATTGCAACCAAACCGATGACAGTAGAGCAATGTATGCAATTAGCACACTCTCTTTTATATACGAAAGCACGTAACCTTGCCCGTACGCTCAAGCGGTTTTCCTAGTCGAAAACCGTTTTATTTATGCTCTCTTTATTTTTATTAAACAGTGTTCTAAATAAACAATAAAAAGAAAAACAATTTTACAAGACGGATAGTTGTCCTAGTCGTTTCTTTATTTCATGCATATGATGGGAGAGAAGGAGGGAGATACGTGCAGTGGGTTGTTTTCGTCTACGTGATGATGTATTACGTAGCACTATTCGTCATGTTTGGGAAAACAGAAGTGCTGGTTAGCACATTCTTTTCATTAGGTGGCATACTTTTTGCGATCATTTTGTTATGGAGAGCGTCCATTCGTATAAGAACGAATGAACGTACATTTTGGAAATGGATGACCATTGGTTCGATTTGTTATTTTATCGCTGAAATGATTTATCGCATATATGAATGGATGCTTCAAACAGAACCGCCTTTTCCGATTTTCGCAGATGTGTTTTATCTTTTGTATTCGTGCGCGTATATCGTCGCGTTGCTATATGTCATCATGCAGCAACGTAAATTAGTTGTCGTATGGCAGTCATTGTTAGATGCTACGATCGTGATGTGTGTCGTGATGGCATATAGTTGGATCTATATCGTTGAGCCAATGATTCGTTTAGAAGAGAGCATTTTATACATTTCCGTTTTAGTTGCCTATCCGCTTTTAGACCTTGTTATGTTGTTTTTACTTCTACATCTTTTTTTTGTGACAAACGTTCGTCGCATTTGGTTATGGAATATGGTCGGTGTCGGATTGTTTGTGTTTACAGATACAGTTTATTTCATACAAATGATGCAATTCAATTATGAGTCCAATTCATGGCTAGATCCGTTATGGATTTTCAGTTTGCTTATGATCGCACTGTCAGGGTACTATGCAAAAGATGGGAATTTGACGTTTCAAAAAAGCGAACAACCTTCCGTCATCAAAATTATGTTCCCATATGTATGTTTTCTTCTTTTACTATGTGCCCCTTTTATTTATCCGAACGATCGCATCGTCATAACATGTTTTGTTTTGGCGATCGGATGTATTTTTCTTCGCCAATGGATGATGTTAAAAGAGAACCGACAGCTATTACAACAACTTCAAACATTAAACGACAATTTAGAACAAAAAGTAGCGAAACGCACGAGTGAGCTAATGCAGTTAAACGAACAGCTCACTTATGCAGCTAATCATGATGTTTTAACAGGGCTTTTCAATCGCCGAGCATTTGTGGTGAAGCTTGAGCAAGAATTAATTCGCGCAAAACAACAACAACATTATTTTGCCGTTATTTTTATCGACATGGATCGTTTTAAACAAATTAATGACTATTTCGGTCATCAAATTGGGGATGAATTAATTGTCCAAGTTGGACGATTGTTAAAAGAAACAATTCGCCCAACCGATTTCATTGCCCGACAAGGTGGGGACGAATTTACAATTATTTTTACTCCGTTTAAACATGTAGATGAACTCCGTCATTTTGTTCATCGCCTCGTCTCGATTAGTCAACAACCTGTCGCTATTCGACATTTAGATATACGTATTTCGCTTAGTGTCGGTGTGGCAGTATATCCGTACGATGGGGAAACAGTGGATACGTTAATGAAACATGCTGATATTGCGCTGTATCGTGCGAAAGAGCAAGGGAAAAATCAATATCAATTTTTTAACGGTGAAATGGATCGCGTCGTGTTACAAAAAACGATGATTGAAACTGCGCTTCATGAGGCGATCGACAACAAGCAATTCACATTATTTTATCAACCGCAATTTGATGTACAAACAGGAGAGTTAATCGGAATGGAGGCGCTTATTCGTTGGATTCACCCAAAGCTTGGCGTGATTTCGCCAGCTATGTTCATTCCGATTGCAGAAGAAACGGGACAAATTATCGCGATAGGTGAATGGGTGATTGAAGAAGCATGTCGACAAATACAAATATGGAACGAACGACATGGACGATCGTTGCGTATGAGCGTAAATATTTCCCCAAAACAATTTTTAAAAGAAAATTTTGTCGAACATATTCGTGCTGTTTTACAACAAACACAATTGCTACCAGATCAGCTCGATTTAGAAATTACAGAAGGAGTTGCTGTATTTAATGAGCAGTATACGATTCAAAAATTACAACAATTGAAACAACTCGGTGTTCACATTTCAATTGACGATTTCGGTACAGGGTATTCGTCGCTTAGTTACTTGCGTAAATTTCCGATTGATCGGTTAAAAATTGCAAAACCATTTATCGATGGCATAACAGAAGAAAAAGAAGACGTCGCTGTTGTTAAAGCGATTATCGTTCTTGCGAAAAACTTAAAACTACGTGTTATTGCTGAAGGGGTAGAGACGTTGCAACAACTTAACATTCTTCGCTCGTTACAATGCGATGAAATTCAAGGATACGTCCTCGGTAAGCCTGTGCCTGCCGATCTTTTTACAACATTATATATCGAAAACCAACTTCCGCACGATTGAAGTTGGTTTTTTTATAAAAAATCATTGACAATGATAATCAATTCATGTAAATTACAATGTGTATTGATATTAATTCTCAATATCGATTAGTTGACTACATGTTCGAGGGGGTAAACATATGTCGCGGTTGTATACAGAGCAACTTTCGATCGGATATGGAGAACGCGTCATTGTTGATCGGTTAACTGTACATATTCCAGATGAAAAAATAACGACGATTATCGGACCAAACGGTTGCGGGAAATCGACGTTGTTAAAAGCGATGACACGCATCATTCGCCATCAAGAAGGAGCGGTCATTTTAGATGGAAAACAAATTTCGCAAGAGCATACGAAATTGTTAGCACAAAAAATGGCCATTTTACCGCAAACGCCAGAAAGTCCGAGGGGATTGACGGTTGGTGAGCTCGTTTCTTACGGACGGTTCCCATACCAAAAAGGATTCGGTCGGCTAACGAAGCGCGACTATGAAGTCATCGATTGGGCGCTTGAAGTGACCGGAACGATCGAATTTAAACATCGCTCCGTTGACTCGCTATCAGGTGGTCAAAGACAACGCGTCTGGATTGCGATGGCGCTTGCGCAAGAGACCGATATCATTTTTTTAGATGAACCGACAACATATTTAGATATGGCGCATCAATTAGAAGTGCTCGAATTGTTGCAACGTTTAAACCGCGAACAAAAGCGCACGATCATTATGGTGTTGCATGATTTAAATCAAGCAGCACGCTTTGCAGATTATATGATCGCGATGAAAGACGGAAAAATCGTTCAAGCAGGAACGTGCGAACAAGTGATGACGCGCGACGTATTACGAAAAGTGTTTCATATCGACGCAGAAATTGGCCGTGACCCTCGAACAAACAAACCGATGTGTATCACATACCATTTAATAAAAGGAGATGCAGAACATGTTGAAGAAGCGAATGATGTCCATTCTACTTTTGTTCGTGCTCATCTTGAGTGCGTGCGGTAATCAAGCAGCTGAAAAAGAACAAGAAAAGGAAGCAAAAGAAGCAAACGAGCCAAAAACAATGACATATCAATCTGAAACAGGTCCAGTCGAAGTGCCTACGAATCCGAAGCGCGTTGTCGTTTTATCTTCCTTTTTAGCAGGTAGTGTCATGGCGCTCGATGTACCGATTGTTGGGGTTGACTCTTGGGCGAAAATGAACCCTCGTTATGAGCCGTATTTGAAAGGTGCAAAGGAAGTAACAGATGAAAGTTTGGAACAAATTATCGAGCTTGAGCCAGATTTAATTATTGCAGCGTCAACAAATAAAAACTTAGATAAATTAAAAGAAATTGCCCCAACCGTCACGTACACGTACGGAAAAGTGGATTACTTAACACAACATTTGGAAATTGGAAAACTATTAAATAAAGAAGAAGAAGCGAAACAATGGATCGATGACTTTAAAAAGCGCGCTCAACAAGCCGGTGAAGAAATTCGTGCGAAAATTGGTGAAAATGCAACCGTTTCGGTCATTGAGAACTTCGATAAGCAATTGTACGTATTCGGCAATAACTGGGGTCGTGGTACAGAAATTTTATATCAAGAAATGAAATTAAAAATGCCGAAAGCAGTTGAAGAACATGCATTGAAAGACGGATACTATGCGATTTCCCTTGAAGTGCTTCCGCAATTTGCTGGAGACTATGTCATCTTCAGCAAAAACGCAGATGGTGACCTTTCATTTACAGAAACAGAAACATATAAAAACATTCCGGCTGTAAAAAATAATCGTGTTTTTGAAGCGAATGCGAAAGAATTTTACTTTAACGACCCAATTACATTAGAATATCAGCTTGAATTTTTCAAAAAGCACTTTTTAGGTGAGTAATATAAAGAAAGAGGGGTTCGTCGTGAATTCCTCTTTCTTTATGTAAATAGAAAAGAGAGGATGCGTATGCTGAAAAAATTTGTACTTGCTTTCACTTTATTGATTACGACATTCGTTTGTGCCATTGTGATCGGAGCGGCGGATACGACAATAAAAGACGTCTGGCTAGCGATCACAGCGCCAGAAACAAACAAAATAGCAACGATGATTCACGAAGTGCGCCTGCCGCGTGAAGTAGCCGCGGTTGTTGTCGGTGCAGCGTTAGCCGTTGCTGGAGCCATTATGCAAGGGATGACGCGCAACCCACTTGCAGATCCGGGACTTATTGGACTAACGGCAGGAGCGAATGCGGCTTTAGCGATCGTGTTTGCTTTTTTTCCTTCTACAAACTATATACAAACGGTGCTCGCTTGTTTTGCTGGTGCTGCGTTCGGAGGCTTGCTCGTTTTTAGCGCGGGCGGTAAACAATTTTCACCGTTTCGGATCGTCCTAGCTGGTGCAGCCATTTCTACTTTTTTATACGCCGTCGCAGAAGGGATCGGACTTCTGTATAAAGTATCGAAAGACGTATCGATGTGGACAGCTGGCGGTATGATGGGAACGACATGGCACGAATTAAAAATCGTTACCCCTTTTATTTGTTTGGCTATGCTTATCGCTTTTTGGCAAAGTCGTCAATTAACAATTTTAAGTATGAGCGAAGAAGTAGCAGTCGGGCTTGGCCAACAACTGACGCGCGTCAAAGCAATTCTCTTTTTCATCGTCATCGTTTTAGCTGGTGCGTCCGTTGCGCTCGTTGGCAATTTAGCATTTGTCGGTTTAATGATTCCACATCTTGTCCGTTCGTTTGTTGGAACGGATTATCGATTTATTTTGCCAATGAGTGCGATCGGCGGTGCGACATTTATGTTATTTGCAGATACAGTCGCACGAATGATTCACGCACCATATGAAACACCCGTCGTCGCGGTTGTGGCTGTCATGGGGCTTCCATTTTTTCTTTTCATCGTGCGTAAGGGGGAAAAAGGATTATGATTGCACCGCTACGAAAAAAACAGCGTATAATTTTGCTCGTTCTTTTCATATTCATTTGCTTCATAACGATCATCAGCATGGGAACAGGCTATTCTTCTTTATCTTTCGACCGTCTCATTCCGGTGCTTTTAGGTGACGGGACGTTTAAAGAGCAATTCATTTTGTTTTCGATTCGTTTGCCACGCATCGTTATTACGTTGCTTGCAGGTGTGGCATTAGCATTGTCTGGTGCCATTTTACAAGTTGTGATGCGCAATGACTTAGCCGATCCAGGTGTTATCGGTATAAATGCGGGCGCAGGTGTTGGTGTCGCCTTGTTCTTTTTATTTGTTCCGATTCAAGCACAATCATTTGCTTACCTTATTCCGCTCGTCGCTTTTTGCAGCGCGCTACTTACAGCGATTCTCATCTATACGTTGTCGTACAATAAACAAATAGGACTTCAACCGATTCGGCTCGTGTTAATTGGAATCGGTTTTGCTACGGCGTTTTCGGGATTGATGATCGTTCTTATTTCAGGAGCCGATCGTACGAGAGTCGATTTTATTGCAAAATGGTTAGCCGGCGGTATTTGGGGGCTCGATTGGGCGTTCGTTCTCGCATTGTTGCCGTGGCTCATCATTCTCGTTCCGTTCGTTTTATATAAAGCTCATCGCTTGAATGCTTTGCAATTGAATGATCCTGTGGCCATTGGCATCGGCGTATCGCTCGATCGTGAACGACTCGTTTTACTATTGACGGCGGTGGCGCTTGCCGCATCGGCCGTTTCCGTCACCGGCGGTATCGCATTTGTCGGTTTAATGGCCCCACATATTGCTCGGGCGCTTGTTGGTCCTCGAAACGAGTTAAGTTTACCTGTGACGATGCTGATGGGTGGTGCGTTATTGTTGCTTGCTGATACGATTGGGCGCAATTTAATTGAACCAGATGGCCTCCCTGCTGGTGTCATCGTGTCGATCATCGGTGCGCCTTATTTTGTTTATTTATTATGGAAAAAGAAATAAACGTATGATACGATAAATGTAAACTTTTATTTTTCATAGGTTTACAAAAAGGGGAGAGGTATGTTGTGGGAGGAATTGCAAATACATATCGAACAACTTGCGGAAAAAGCGCAAAAACGAACGTTGATTCAGGCAGAAAGCGACGGATGTTTTATACATATCGATGGCCGTCACTTATTTAATTTTTCATCGAATAACTATTTAGGTTTTGCACATGACGAACGGCTTATTCACGCTAGCATGGAAGCCACAAGACGATACGGTGTAGGAGCAACGGCTTCACGCCTTGTTGTTGGCAACCATCCGCTATATGAACAAGCAGAAGATGCGCTCGTTCGTTGGAAAGGGTGTGAAGCTGCACTCATCGTCAATAGCGGATACACAGCAAACGTCAGCATTCTTTCTTCCTTAGCAGGACGGGATGCGGTCATTTTCAGCGATAAATGGAACCATGCCAGCATTGTAGATGGGGCGATTTTAAGCCGAGCGGAAGTGAAACGCTATCGCCATGCGGACGTGGATCATTTAGAAACGCTATTAAAAAAAGCCGAAAGACATAAACGAAAAATTATTGTGACGGACACGATTTTCAGCATGGACGGGGACGTTGCCCCGCTACGCGAACTCGTCGCGTTAAAAGAAACATACGGTGCGATGCTTGTCGTTGATGAAGCACATGCGAGCGGTATATATGGAGAAAAAGGGCAAGGAATGGCTCACGAACACGAGATTGCTGAACAGATTGACGTACATATGGGAACGTTCAGTAAAGCGCTCGGCGCATACGGGGCATATGTGGCGGGAAAGCGAGTCGTTATTGATTATTTCATTAATACGATGCGTCCATTTATTTTCACAACCGCATTACCTCCAAGCGTGCTCGGCACCATTTGTACAGCTATTGAGATCGTACAACAAGAACGATCATTGCGCCATCATTTACATGCGTTAAGTGATTATTTTCGCACGCATCTGCAACAGGCAGGATTCGATATTGGTCAAAGCACGACGCATATTGTGCCAATTATCGTTGGCGATAACGAACGAGCGCTTGCTTTTAGCGTCCGCTTGCGTGAACGTGGCATTGTTGCGGTTGCGATTCGTCCACCAACGGTACCAGACGGCACGGCGCGCCTTCGTTTCTCACTTATGGCGACGATGACAAAAGAGCAACTCGATTGGGCGATTGCTGAAATTACCGCAGTCGGAAAAGAAATGGGGCTGATCGTATGAACATATTGTTATTGCCGGGATGGGGAATGAAAGGAGAAGTGTTTACCCCGCTTATTCAAGCTCTTCAGCCAAGCCATGTTACCGTCGTCGCATGGGAGCATATGCATGATGTTAATCATTTTTTAGCGAAAGCAAAAGACGCTTTAACCGTCCCGTCGATTGTGATCGGTTGGTCGCTTGGCTCGCTCGTTGCTTTACAGCTCGCTATGCATGAACATGCGCAAGCGCTCGTATGCATCGGAGGGACGAGTCGGTTTACGATGACAGACGATTATCCGATCGGCTGGCATGCACGCGTTGTGGAACGAATGAAGACACAATTAATGCACCAACCGGAAGAAACAATACAATCATTTATTGATATGTTATGGGGCGAGGAAGAAGCGCAACCGTTCCGTTATATGCATCATCATATCCCAGACTTGTTGCTAGGATTAGATTACTTATTAACGACAGACGTACGGGATCAGTTACAACAAATCGATGTACCACTCCTACTCATTCATGGAGAGCGTGATCGCATTTGTCCACCGCAAGCCGCTCAATATGTATATGAACGAACCAATCATTGTACGTTCATGCTTATGCCAAATGTCGGGCACGCCCCGCACGTCACACAACCAAGCACGTGTGCCCATTACATTCGAACGTGGTTAGGCGGTGGAAAAAATGATTGACAAACAATTGATGCAAAAACGATTTAGCGAACGAGCAACGACATACGATCAGTTTGCGAACGTCCAAAAAAAGATGGCACATGAATTAATAAAACGCATCGATCGTCCACCTAAAACGATTTTAGAAATTGGCTGTGGTACGGGATATTTAACGAAACTGTTACATGACGCTTATCCGCAGGCAAAACTTACAGCAGTTGATATCGCTCCAGGCATGATTGAAAAAGCGAAACAAAGGCTAAATGATGCACCAATTATATGGCTGTGCGCAGACATTGAAGAAGCTGAGTTACATGAAACGTACGATCTCATTATTTCTAACGCGACGTTTCAATGGCTTATGACTCCAAAACAAACGATCGCCAAACTCGCCAAACAACGAAACGAAAGAGGACAACTTCTTTTTTCAACATTTGGCGATCGAACGTTTCACGAGTTGCACACCTCATTTGCGTATGCGCTCGCCATTCAACAAATTGACGAGCCGCTTCGCATCGGCCCATCGTTTCCGACGTTTTCCGAGTGGCTCGCTATGCATGTTCGAGCGCGTGGACACGAACAGTTTGAAGTTGAATATTTTCCATCTGTACGTGATTTCTTCTTATCGCTTCGTCACATCGGTGCAACAAATAGCACGTCGGGTCGCTATTGCCAACGACCATCTGTATTCAAAACAATGATGCATGAATATGAACAACGTTTTTCGGAACAAGGACTGATTCGCGCAACATATCATTGCATTTTTATTGACATCACTTAGGTGGTGTCATATTTTTTCCGTAAAAAATTTCATCCATTTCGATGCGCAATTTTTGTGTAATGGTTTCTATCTCCTCTTTAGTCAGTTGATCTTTTGACAGCTCAAACAAATAGCTATCTAAATCAAACTCACGCAATTTGCACTTCGTATGGAAAATATGTTCTTGATACACGTTTACATCAATCATGTCGTATTGTTTGCGAATGTCGTTAGGAATGTAGTTTTGAATCGATGTAATATCGTGATCAATAAATAACTTTTTCCCAGAAATATCGCGTGTAAATCCGCGCACACGATAGTCGATAATCATAATATCGGTTTCAAACGAACGAATTAAATAATCAAGCGCCTTTAACGGTGAAATTTCCCCACACGTGGCGACATCAATATCAGCCCGAAACGTGCTAATTCCATCGTTCGGATGATATTCGGGATATGTATGTACTGTAATATGGCTTTTATCAAGTGCACAAACGACCGCTTGTGGTACAGGCGGTTGTTCTTTTGGCACTTCAATCGGTCCTTCTGAAATAAGCATCGTTACACTTGCCCCTTGAGGCACATAATCTTGTTTGGCGACATTTAAAATATGCGCCCCGATCATATCGGCTACATTTTTCAAAATACTCGTCAATCGATCGGCATTATACACTTCGTCAATGTATGCAATATATGCTTCCCGTTCGCTTGCACTTGTCGTGTAACAAATATCGTACATATTAAAGCTGAGCGATTTCGTTAAGTTGTTAAATCCGTGAAGTTTCATCATACATCTTCCTTTCTTTTTTCTTATCTTGCCCCGTTTATGCGAAAAAATTGTAACTTTGCTCACAAACTTATATAATGGGTGAAAAGATTGGAAGGGGGAATGAAGGATGCATGCATCGCTTTCATCATTAGTTATCGTTATTGTTGCCGCTTTCCTTACGCCACTTTTATTGCACCGTTTTCGCCTGCACATGATTCCTGTCGTGGTGGCGGAAATTATTGTAGGGATTATCATCGGAAAAACGGGATTCAATATTGTTGAACAAGATATGTGGTTAGAGACGTTATCGACGTTAGGGTTTTTGTTTCTAATGTTTTTAAGTGGCTTAGAAATTGATTTTTCTGCTTTTGCGAATAAAACGAAGAAAAAAGGAGAAAAAGAGCCGAATGCATTTTTTGTCGCTTCTAATATATTTTTTGGCATTTTTCTCGTTTCGCTCGCTCTTTCGTACATGTTCGTTTGGCTCGGTTATATCGATAACGCCTTTTTAATGACGCTTATTATTTCGACGATCTCGCTTGGCGTTGTCGTTCCGACGTTAAAAGATGCCCAACTCATGAAAACAACGATTGGACAAACGATTTTATTAATTGCGGTTATTGCGGACTTAGTAACAATGGTTCTTTTAGCTGTATTTGTATCAACGTATGATCCGAGTCATGGAAATGTATGGTTGTTGCTTGGATTGTTTCTTGTTGGCATTATTTTTTACTTTGCAGGTAAATATTTTAAAAAGCGTTCGTTTATCGAAACGATGGCAAAAGGGACGATTCAAATTGGCACGCGCGCTGTATTTGCGTTGATTGTCGTTCTCGTTGCGCTATCGGAAACGCTTGGTGCGGAAAATATTTTAGGTGCGTTTCTTGCTGGTGTTCTCGTTTCTTTACTGGCGCCAAATCAAGATTTCGTTCATAAGCTCGATTCGTTCGGCTACGGCTTTTTTATCCCGATTTTCTTTGTAATGGTCGGTGTCAATTTAGATCTTCGGCCATTGTTTACGCAATTCGATATTTTGTTGCTTATTCCGCTTTTATTTGTCGCACTTGTCATTTCTAAAGTCGTTCCGGTGTACATATTGCGCATTTGGTATGATCGCAATACAACGCTTGCGGCAGGGTTTCTACTCGTTTCTACTTTGTCGCTTGTTATCGCAGCGGCAACGATCGCAGAGCGAATGGGGATGATTGATGAAAATATGAAAGGCGCCTTGATTTTAGTCGCTGTGCTCACGAGCGTCGTTTCACCGATTATGTTTAAAAAGCTGTATCGCGCGGAAAAAGAAGAACGAAAAAAGATGGTCAAATTGATTGGCACAAATCAATTTACGCTTGCAGCTGTTCGTGATTTGTCTCCAGATGAATATGAAACAACGCTATACCATATTCGCCAAGATAAAATTGAACAAACGGAACACATTTTCCCAATTGTCGATATCGATGATTATTCATTCGAAACGTTACAAGCACATGAGGCACTAACAGCTGACGTTGTCGTCGTTTTAACAGGTAACGAACAGACGAACGCCCAAATCGCAACGTGGGCAAAAGAGCAAGGAACCCCGCGCGTCATCGCCTTCGCAGAGTCGCCATCGGTTGTTCAACAACTAAAAAGCATAGACGTCGAAACGATTTCTCTCGCCCTCTCAGCAGGAGCGATGTTAAAAGCGTTTATCGAATCACCAAACGTCGTCCATATGTTAACACAACGAGATATCGCACTTCACGAAATCGAAATGAACAACTTGGCTTATCACGGTGTGCTTCTCCGCCAATTCCCATTTCTAGGCGATTGCATCATCGTCCGCATTTTCCGCGGGCACGAATCGATCGTTCCACACGGCGACACCGAAATGCGCATCGGCGACCGCATGATCATCACCGGTTCAGAGGAATATGTGAAAGAATTGCGGGAGTTGTTAGAGGGGAAATAAAAGATTTTTACTGTGTCATGTAACGAAGCAGTCCACGAGTGGGTGGGCTGCTTGTTTGTTTAAAACTCAGCAAGGAATTGGTCGTCCTGCAGCGAATAACAGCAATGGATGGATTGTGATGTTTGCTCGGGCGGCACGCACCTATCGTTGTATTTAGCTAGTCGTTTTTCTGTGAAGGGGATGAAAACAAGATGAGAAACTGGGCAGCGCTGTTATTTCATACGCTTGGTGTTGCGATAGTTACATATGTTTCATTTCGTTTGGCTTTTTTTGGAATTTTTGAAGTGAACCAATTTCCAAACGGTCTCTTTTTATTCGGGATTGCATTGCTTTTATTTGGCACGTTAGCGATCGGATTCGCGACAAGAAAGTATATCTTTTCTGTTTCTAGCAATCAGGAAGAAAGAAGAAAACTACAAACGAGTTTCATTGTATGTACGATAGCGACGGTTTGGATAATAGTTTCGTTTTTCGCTTAGGGAGTGGTGGAAGGCCACCGCTTCCACAAGATTACCACAGACCGTTGGTTTGTCAAAAAGATCCGTTTTTTCTTTGTTTGTGTTAAGATAAAAACAAAAAGGAATGGGGGAAAGAGGATGAAGTGGGAAGAGATTCGACAAGCTTTTCCAAATCGTTGGATGCTCATTGAGGCGGTCGATGCTTATACAAATGAGAAAAACGAACGTGTTTTAAACAAATTAATCCCGATTGAAACGTTTTCGGATCCAATGAAAGCAATGAGTGAGTATAAACATCTTCATAAGGAAAATCCTCATCGAGAATTGTATGTTCTTCATACGAATGGTGAGAAGATGTATATGTCAAGTTAACTTGCTTGCCAAATTAGATTGAATGAAAGCGTTGTTCTTTGCGATCTTTATCAGCTTTTGCAAGAAACGGGCGGGGAATGGATCGTGATGACGTACAAGGAATGGCAAAAGCGCCTCCCGTTTTGGTCGGTGAGTACGCTCCGCCACGTCGTGTACTGCCTAGAACGCTTAGGCTACATCGAATTCGGCAATTTTAATCGCAATAAAACCGACCAAACGAAATCGTACCGGCTGAATCACATAGAGCTGTAAAAGCAACATATTGAAGTGGAACAAAAGGAAGTCATGATGAGCTAACGAAATACTGTTCTAAATAATAAGTTAGCCTCAAGAATATCAAAATCAATGGGAAATCCCACAAACTCCGAGGCGCTAAAAGAACGGTTGAAGCGATACAAATAACGCCATAACACGTAGCTTCCTCGTTCCAAAAGAGTGGGGAATATTGTAAGTTCCAAAAGAGTGGGGAATATTGTAAGATAGAAAGAGAGAAACAGAAGAAGAGAGGATACGATGCCTGTTTATAATAAATTGGTTCGAGATTTGATGGTTAATTAGTGGTGAAAATTACAAATTAAAAATCGACACAATTTGACATTTTTCGTGTTATTTTTTTTGCTACAATACAATATGCTTTATTGAAATTAGTGTAATTCTAGCAATTGGATTAAATTTTTTGGAAGTGAATTTATTTTAAAGAAGATAAAAAAACCGAATGATAATGGAGTGAGAAATTATGTTTATCAATCCATTTGTTATGTATCTTGATAAGTTTAATGTATTATCGCCTAACCATTCCAAGATATATGATGAATATACTCATGAAAAAGATTTAGAGCACTCATTTGAATTTACTATCTCTACAAAGGTGGAGGAGCATTTAAAAAATATTTTCTCATCTAATCCCCATAGCGTTATTTTGACAGGGAACGCAGGGGATGGAAAAACTAGAATGTGTAGATTAATTCATGATTATTTCTCTGATCAAAAATTAAAAAATTGGCCAGAAGAGGGGATTGTTGCAGTCCCTTATGAGAAAGGAACTATAAAAATTGTAAAAGACTTGTCCGAATTGAAAGAAGAAATTATATACAACATTTTGATGGAGCTTCAGAAATATGTTCTGGGTGGTCATCAAGAAGGAATTTTCTTTCTTATAGCTGCAAACGAAGGAAAATTAACAAAAACGTTATCAAAATATAAAGAGTTGGAGCCTATTCGTGAAAAAATAATCGCACGTTTTGAGCACTATGATAATAATGATACTCGATTGAGTGTGTTAAATTTGCTAGATGTTACTTCTTCTGTATATGTAGGTAAGGTTTTGGAAAAATGGAATGATAGTGATAACTGGATTTTTTGTGATAAATGCGAAAAGAAAGAAAATTGTGTTATTTATTTCAATCATCAACGAACAGCTCTTCCTAATGTGAAACAAAAGATCGTAGATCAATACCGTTTATTAGACTATTTAGAGACTCATATTACCCTGAGAGAGATGCTAATACATATGAGCTATGTACTAACAGGAGGATATGTTTGTACTGACATTTGGCAAGCTGATTATGCTAAGGGAAAAGAAAAAGCGATGAAAGTATATTATCAAAATTTCTATGGTGTTAATGCAGGAGAAGAAGCTTTTTCTGAGATGCGTGCTTTAAAAGTTTTTAAATCCCTGGATCCAGGTTTATATTCTTATTCTGTGATTGATGATTTTATCATCAATGGTGATATACATGGGGATACTGATATAGAAGAAATGCACAAAAAGTTATTTGACAATGGGTTAGATATGGAATTCCAATATTTTAGAAATATGATAGAATTTTATCGAAACTACGGGGAGGGAGATCAAGGTTTTTTAGAAGAGTGGATGCCGCGTTTACGTAGAAAATTGTATTTCGAATTAGAAAATGAAAAATATTTTTCTACATTACGTCTTCTCCCATTTGAATATGTTACGGAATATATCAGCATGTTTGGTGATAAGAATAACCAATCCAAAATGCGTAAAGAAATTGTTAATGGATTAAACAGAGCGTTTTCAAGAAGGCTCGTAGAGAAAAGCAAGGGATCATCGTTTCAGTTAAAAGCAACAAATGAAAATTTAGTGATTTATGGTTCGTTTAACAAAGGACAAATTCATTTGTATGAAGAGCCTAGTCGTAATGATTTGGATCATAGTCCTTCAAAGTTTTATTTGTCGGTAGATGATAGGGTGAAACTTAAAATTAATTTGTTAGTTTTTGAATACTTAATGAGGCTAAATGGTGGAGGAATGCTTAATATCTTAAGTCAAGATGTAGAGATCTTACTTAATACGTTTAAAAATGAATTAATACAGATTAGCGAACCAGATGAATCGATTTTGGAAATTTATAGGGTTGATAGAGAAAAAGGTTTATATGTTGAAGATGAGTTGTCCATATAAGATGAAAATAAGATAAGTGAGAGGTGAAAAAAACATGGCAACAGGTACAGAAGGTTTTGCAGCACAAGTAGCTGCCCAAGTATGGGGGCATCGTTTTATGGATGGGCAAAGAGGACCTGAATACGTCTTAGAGTTTTTAAATGTATTAGTTGGTGCTGATTATCGATTAAATTCTGACAAGTATAAAAGGGAAAAGGCCGAGGGGTTCAGAAAATTTATTTTCGAGGGAGATAAAGAAGGAAGTAAAAATGGAATTGTTAAGTTAGAGGAAAACAAAAAAGAGAAACTGTACGAAATAATTGGAGATAAAGATAGAGTAGCGGTCGTTCGAGAATTTTTTAGGAATCTCGAGGTTCCTCTTTACGATGGAAAGGGAAATCTAGCAAATCGTTCATGGTATGCAAAGAGTCTATATCCATTGCACGAATCATTACTTTTTTTTGAATTACGAAAAAAGGGTGAAAATGTGAGTTATGAGAGAAACTTTTTCGCACGCGGAGGAGAACTTTATTATTTAATGTTATCCTACGGAACCGAACATGCAAGAGATATTAGGGGAGAAATCCAAAATAGAATGAGAGAATTGCTTCAAAAAAATAAACCTATTAGCAATATAGTTAAAAAAATGAAAGAGATATTAGATGGTGACGTGGAGACGAAAGATTCAGATTATGGATTGTTAAAAAAAGACCCTAATACTAAACGAGAATATCCAGAACTACCGGTAACAGATCACCCACTGTTTCCTGAGTTTGCAAAGGAATTTCATCAACTTATTCATTTGAAGTTAGAAATTAATGAAATGTTTCATTTGCTAGTGAGTTTGGTGTGTTTTCAGTTAGCACGTTATATGTATGATCGGACAAAGCAATGTATAGACGATAGAGTACTGATGTTTGTAGATTGCATGGATGGGCAAGTCAGTCAGATATTGAAGCTTTCTGCTCAATCCTTTCAACAAAACGAAATTATGATCCAACAAATGTTTAATCGAATGATAAAAGAGCAATTTATTATGAAGATAAAGGAGATAGAAGAGCAAATTGGTGGTTTGGAACAATGGCGTCAAAATCCTAAACAATTTTTCGAATATGTAGGATTTGGTAAAACTAAAAACGGAAAACAGCGCATAGAAAAGCTATTAAATATGTGTAAATCTGTGGATGATTTCGTTGATCAAGCTGCAGATGTTGTACAAGAAATAGTTTCCTCTCAGTTGAAAAAGCACCAGCTTGCTGTTGTCAGAGGAGTAATCAGAGATGGTGGAATGGGGGGATTTCGTGTTGGTACGAATTATCGCTACTTCATGACTGATAAATTCGTTGAAATGCTTGTTCTCACCAATGTCGAACCACAATGTTCGGTGGAATTTTCCGAATTCTTAAGTTTAATATATACAAAATATGGATTTGTTATAGGAGAAGAGCAAGCAAAAATTAGTGGTCTATATGAACAGTCTCGATTAAATATTAGTTATTTTCAGAGAAACGAGAATGCCTTAAGAGAGAAGTTGAAGAAAAATGGTCTTTTGATAGAATATTCTGATGCTACTGCTATGATAAAAAATCCTTATCAATCAATAAAAGAAAAGGTGATTTTATGATAACTAGTGAGCAATTTCTAGCCAAATGGGTTAGAGCAGTGTTACTAAACCACTTTAGAAAACAGAAAGGGCGTTCGGAAAAATTATTTATAAAGATTAATGGACTTACTGAAAGAGATATTTGTTTTGTTTTAGAGGAGTTAGTAGATAAGATGACTTCTCTTACGAGTTATTATGATCCTGTTATTCGTACTATTACTCCTATTTCAGGATTCAATCAATTTGAATTTCAACAGCATGAAACGAGTACATGGTTAAGAAACAATATACAGTCTAATCAAGCTTTAGTTTTAATAATTAACAAGATGACTCCAGAGGCACAAAGTTTAGAAAACTTATTTGCTATAGACGAATCTTATCTCCTCTCACAAAAAGGATTAGATGTTCTATACGAGTTATTGGCAGACGAGTTTCGGCTAGCAACGGATGAAATTAAAGAACTTAAAATCTTTTTAGAGATGATGAATGGTGTGGCTGAGCCACAGCTTCGTAATCTTGTTGAATTTGTAGTTTCTATTTTAAACGATAATGGTCCAGCCATCATTCATAAAATACAACATAGTTTACCTATTTTTGGATTATTCAGGGACTCAAAGCTGCAAATTAATAAGAAACGTGTTGAACGATTAAGAAGCAACTACATGTTAGCTAACTTACAGAAAGGTTCATCGCTATTAGACACAGAAAACCTATTAGATAAATTAAACGCTTTTCTGGAATATGAGGAGAGTAATAATTGGATAAGTGAACTATGGGATGAGGTGTCTCCTGAGCAGTTTCGGAAAGAAGCTATTTCTTTTATTCGATCTGCTGATAAGGCTTTATTAAAGTATGATTATGAAATTATTGAAGGAATTTTTAACTTCAAGGTAAAGCGAACATTAGTTGAACGAGTTAGGGACATTCTAAGCCCTGAACAACGTGAGGATAAAGAGAAAATTGAGAGAGGGCTTGAAGCCATCAATCGAGAGGAGAATCCTGAAGATATTCAAGAATTTGTTGAGGAGTACGGAAAGGAACTCTCAGTTTATCCAAGTATTATTAAGTCTATAAATAGGTTAGTAGAAAAGTTAAAACATCCATCCGAGTATGAAGATATACATGCTGCCTTATTATATGAAGGTTTTATTTTGATTGATGAAAATATAGATAAAAAGAATTTAGATAAGGGTTTCTTCCGATTAAGACTAGATAATTCTAAAGTAAGCGAAAAGGCACAGAAACTATTAGTCTTATATTTCCGTAATTTGTCTAATATCATTCCTATTGTTCAATTTGATGAGCGGAGCATTCCTCAAGAATATTTTAATGAGGCTAGTGAAACAGATATTACGTTTGAGTTGTCTCTAATTGTGGATGAACAAATTCTAGGATCGAAAAAGTTTAAAGTACTCAATTTTACAGAGAACGAGGCTTATCAGCTACTTGAAGAAGTGCAAAAGGACGAACTTCCTTATGTTAGAGTATATTCACAGCAGGAAGTAGAAAAATTTGATGTGAAGAGATTTGTTGAAAATAAAGTAAAGCACTACATGACTGCTAAAATTGAAGGAATGGGTGAACACTTCGAACGTTTTAGTAGTTTTATCGATGAATATCTAGTCATCCTAAAAGGGGCTACAAAAGAAGGATTATGTAACATTGATTACGATGAATTGAATAAGAAACTTCTTGAACTTTTATCCAATATATACTCATCTGTAAATGTAGTTAACTCTATTTATAAGGGGCTACAGTACATTGGCGTAATAGATATATTTAATCTAGAGAGTGAAGAGGCCAGTGCACCTTGTGAGAGAATTGTTAGTGTATTTAATCCAATTCGGTTGTTGAGTTATGGAAATCGAATGAAATCAGTCAACCAGCAGTTGGAAGAATGGTTGCGAAAAGCAACAGAAGAAAAACTCACTATTTATAAAATAGATGACTATCTCAACTACATTATAGACAGATACTCAAAGCTGTCTCCTAGATATTTTGTAAACGAGGATGAACAAACATATTTGTTAGAAGTAACAGGGAAGTTCGGGAATGGACTGTTTGTTACTAGTACACAATCAGCTAGTTCAAGCAACTACCTTGCTAAAGAGCTTTCAGGTGAAGTTGTAAATGTTGTTAAAAATTACCTAGAAGTTTATCCATACGCTAAAGATGGTTTAGACCTTCTATTCTTATATTGTCAAGGTGCTGATGTCGTAACTAAAACAGTTGATGAACTTTTCAGAAAAATACCTAAGCTATCCAAATTGAAATTAACTGTTCACAGTACCCAAGCGGCTCAGTTGCACAAAGAACTAAATAGCTGGATTGAATTAAGGGAAGAATATAGAACGTCAGAAATAAGTAAAAAGTTCCCTAAATTAGAAATAAATATATTGGATGGTAAAAACATAAGGGAAATATCTTCACAGGTTAACTCACAAATGTTTGATGCAGACATGGTAGTGCTTATGGATTATTTTGGACAAAATGATCATGTAAGGTACATGTTTCAAAAAATAAAACCAGAGAATACAGATGATTGGTTCATAGCTCCTTATAAAGAACCACTTTCTGATCAAGAAGCAATTAAACGTATCCCGTATGTGAGCGATCGTATCCCGGAAGTTTTGCAACATTTTTATCAAATGCAATACATTATTCATAGTAAGTGCATGCCATCGAAAGACGAGATACATCTTCTCAATGTTACAATATCAGCGAGTCATTTCAGTGACGGGCTTTTAATTGATTTTATGCATGATCACTTTAACTGGGTAATGATTATAGATCGTTTCTTAGATAAGTCATTGTTGCAAAAAGCATCATCTAAAGCTCAAATCATTCAATATAAGTCTAGAGTAGGTAAGACTAAGAGTTTTAGGCTCATTTTATCTTCCTCTGAGTATATAAGAAAACTTAGTAATGACTCTAAGGATCACGCGTATTACGATCGATTATATAAAAAATTGTCTAATATCCTAAAAAATAATAATATTCATCGGGATGTTATAATTGATGCAGTAAACAAAGTAAAAGATATTTCAGGTGCATTAGTTTTAAAAGTCATTGGTCCAGGTAAGTATGCACATGAAATGCTGGCAACCTATTTATCAATAGAGAAGAGAAAAAAAGAAGATGCCATTCTACATGTATGGTCTTTATGTGATGAACTACCATGGTTTTCTTCTAACAAAAGACGCCCAGATCTAATTTCTACCATTATTTATATGCGTAATGGAAAAATTGTTATAGACTTTGAAGTAATTGAATTAAAATTTGTAAGTCATCTCACTTTAGAACGTGAAAGATTAGATGCGTTTAAGCAAGTAGAGGTAGGTTTGAATGAGTACAAGGGCAGATTCTTGTTCTCAGAGGGTCATTTTGATGCTGCTTATTGGAGAGATGAGTTAGTGCACTACTTAATTGAAAAAAGAGCCTATTCTCCTGAACAAGTAGAGATCCTAAAACAGCTCCAACGAGTGTCGCCTAATGATATAGAAGTGAATTTAGCCGGATCGATTGATGTCTACTGTTATACATCTAATCTTACTGATAGAACATGGAAAAAAGTTCAAGAAGGTGTATATATAGAAGTAATAGATCAATGTAGCAACTTTATCCACAATCGTCACTATATTCTTCATTGTTTAGGCGCGGATGAGGACATTGTTCCTCAATATGAAGAGCATAATACAGAAGATGGACATGCTATTAGTGACGAAGAAATTAATAGTATTTATCGTCATGAAGTATCCGAAAATCATTTCACTAATGCAAAAGAAAGTGAACAAAATATAGATGATGAAAAGGCCGAGGGATCACAAACAAACTCAAACTATGAGGAGTACAATTGTTCTTCTCAGCATGGCTATCCAGAAGAGTTGGCGCTTCAAGGGGTAAGTATAATACATCAACAAAACACAGAGAATTACCAAGGTATAACAAAAGATTTAGAACAAATTTTAGTGCGAAATTTTTTGAGAAATGGGTTAAACATTAAGATTAAGGAGAGTATAGTGGGATCGAGTGTAATAAGATTTTATTTAGATGTACCAAGTGAAATAACAACAAAGAAAATTACTTCACGATCTCAAGATATTCAAGTTTGGCTTAAGCTAAACAATGAACCGAACTTTGCAATTGATAATCGAGGAATATATATGGATATTGTTCGTGAAAAACCTGATACTATCTATTTTGAAGAGTTTATGAAACTCGTGAGAGAACAGTTAGGCACCAAGATTAATAACACAAATCTGATTGCTCCTTTAGGTCTAGATCCCTTAAACAATGTAGTAAGTGTTGATTTATCTGACTCTACTACCCCTCATTTACTTGTTGGAGGTACAACAGGGAGCGGAAAAAGCGTTACATTAAACTCGATAATTCTAAGTATCATGTGTTTATATAACCCTGAAGATGTCCAGTTTCTATTTATTGATCCTAAACAAGTTGAATTCAATTTTTACGAGAATAAGAAACATACGATGAGAGTAATTACGGATATCCATGAGGCTGTTAAGGCTTTAGAATCATTGGTTGATGAAATGGATATGCGTTATTCAATGATGAATAAAGAATATGTAAGTAATTTAGAAGAATTTATAAGTATTACTGGTCAAAAGTTACCGAGAATTGTTGTTGTTTTTGATGAATTTGCAGATTTTATGATTCAAGATAAGGAAGTTGCAAAAAGGGTAGAAACATCTATACAGCGATTAGGGCAGAAAGCACGTGCTGCAGGAATTCACTTGATTATTTGTACTCAATATCCGAAAGCTGAGATTATCAACACAAAAATACGCTCTAATTTGCCAGGAAGATTGGCTTTGAAGGCGGCGGATGCTGTTGCCTCGCACGTTATTCTAGACCAAGAAGGAGCAGAAAAGCTGGCTGGAAAGGGTGATTTTCTAGCTAGAACAGATGGAAATCCAATTCGCGGAAAGAGTCCGTATTTAACACCTGAGGTAAAGAGAGCCTTACTAAAGTATTTTGAGAAAAATGAAGCATCTAGATAATGACTTATCTAGATGCCTTCTTTTCGCTACATTACTGTATTGGATGAAATGTTCCAACAATAGTAGGAGGAGACAAAGAATGGCTTACGGTCAACATCAAAGCTTTTACTTACGAGATCGCTGGCTGAGTAAAGGTATAAAACATTTAATGAACGATGAAAGATTTTTTTATAATAAAGATTCATTCGAAATAATTGGTCTTGGAAAAAACATGCTACAATCACTACGCTTTTGGCTTGTTGCTACTCGTATGGTGGAAGAAAAGTTTAATAGTGAACAAAAGAAAATACATCATATAACTCCATTAGGTTACACGATATATGAATTTGACAAATTTGTTAGATTTTGTGACACAGCATCTATTTTGCACTATGAACTAACTAAAGAAAGGGAGCCTGCTACTGTTTGGTATTGGTTTTTCAATATTTTGCGTCAACCAATGTTTTCTAAAGAAGAGCTATTGCAATTATTTGTTGAATGGGTTAGTAGAGAAGAAAAAAGAGAAATATCAGTAAAATCGTTAAAACGTGACATCGAGTGTTTAATTAAATTGTATACTGCTGGACAAACCACCTTTGATCCAGAAGAGATTATTCAAAGTCCACTTCACAAGATAGGATTGATAGAAGATATGGGTGGTGTCATAAGAAAGAAGGAAGGAGACTTAGAGAATATAGGTTTAACAGCTTTAATGTATTCGCTGTTGGATTACGGAGAAAGAAAAGGGGTAGAAGTGGTAGCGGTTGATGAAATTGTAACAGAAGAAGGATTGTGGGGCAGAGTGTTCAATATGAATCGAGCTACTATTGTGGGGGCATTAGAAATTTTGAGTAATCATCCAATATATAAGATTTCTTTTATACGTACTAACAATCTTGATACTGTAAAACTCCCATCCATTTCTGCAATTGACTATATCAAATATGAGTATGAAAGAAAGGTTGAGGTTTTAGTATGAGCTTTAAGGCTAGTGTTAACATCAAGTTTGATTTTGGAAAAAAAGAATTTTTCGAAAGATATATCCCTACTCCTTCACATGCACAAGTACTCAGAGGATTGCTAAGAGGATTTAATGGTGTTGGTACAAAAGCGCATATTGTTGTTGGTCCTTATGGAACTGGAAAATCTCTTCTTGGTACTTTAGTGAGTGGCATTGTTTCAAAAGTAGTTGAGAGAGAAGTATTCGATTCACTTGTAGAAAAATTTAATCGAGTCGATGATGATGTTTATCGAGAATTAGAGAGAGTACGTAACCATGAAAGAGTATACTTACCAGTAATTTTAAATGGATACGAAGGTGCTTTCCGTCAATCTGTATTGTCAGCAATAATAAGAACGCTTAGAGAAAATAGACTTTCGATTACCGTTCCAGGAGTTGTGTCAAGAATCCTATCTGTTATAGATATTTGGCAGAATGATTATCCTAAAACATACGAGAATTTTCTAAAACTGCTACATGAATATAAGAAAGATTTAGAGCTTTGGAGGTTAGAGTTACTTAGTTTTAACGAAAAAGAAGTTGAATGGTTTAAAAGTATCTACCCTTCTCTTACGTCGGGAGCTGAATTTATAATAGAATATGAAGAAGATTTTATATCTCAAATACGTTATGTGTTAGGAGAGCTCGATAAAAAAAATATGGGGATTTTCATGGTGTATGATGAATTTGGACGCTTTCTTCAAAATATGCATATTGGACAAGTTCATCAAACAATGCAGGATATTCAAGATTTGGCTGAGCTCGCTGATCATAATGTTGATAATTTACATTTAATGTTTATTACTCATAAGAATTTGCGGCACTATTTTTTAAAGTATAGTGACGAGTATAAAAGTGAGTTTCAGAGAATTGAAAAAAGGTACGCTCTTTATCACATTGAAAATGATCGAGCAACCTATATAAGATTAATACAAAATGTTATCGGTGAGTTAAATAAGGAACAAAAGATTACAAAAGTCAAGAAAGAAGAGTACGTGCGTTTTTTGCGCAAATTCCCTATTTTTCCTGAGTTGAACCAAGTAGAAATCGAAGAATTAGTGATTGAAGGAGCGTATCCGCTTCATCCGGTATCTTTGGTTTTATTGCCTGCACTTTCTGGTCTTTTTGGGCAAAACGAGAGAACCTTATTTACGTTTTTAGAAAGCTTTCAAGTAGGAGGGTTTCTTAATTTTATATCTAGTCATAACGGTGTATATACAGCTTCTAATTTGTTTGATTATTTCTTTCCAAGTACAGAGGAAATGGAAGTATACGAAGAGTTTGATGATTTAAATATATATCAAAAATTAATAAAAAAAATTCCTAATTTATCAAAAGATCATTGGAATATTCTAAAGTTTATTACATTGTGGAATTTGTCGGGTATGCAGTCAAAGTGTCCTTTGACCTTAGAATTTATCGCTTTTGCTATGGATATGAACACTAACGAAGTAAGAGTTTTTTTAAATGAACTTTCAGAAGTGAAAGCTGTCCGATTTAATTCTATCCGCGGTTATTGGGAATTGTTTGACGGTAGTTCATTCAATATTGATGAGTTAATAGGGAGCAGGATCTCGCTACTGAATTTATCGAAGGACAAAAAGGTACAAATTCTTGAAGAGCACCTGACTAAGAAGTTTTATTTAGCTAATGAATATAATGATGTAAAAAGTATGACTCGCTTCGCATCTGTTCATTTAGTTTTTAGTTCTGATATTTTAAACGGAGATTTATCAATTCCGAGCTATAAAAAACAATCTGATTTATTGATTTATTTCGTATTATTAGATTCTATTAAAGATCGAGAAAAAGTAATTGCAATATTGGAGACTCAAAAAGATGTATACGATATTTATTGCATTCCTAATTTCGAATGTGTATCAGTAGATAAGTACGTTCAACAGTATGAGGTAGTTAGTGCACTTCTAAGAGATGGTGAGCTATTAAAAAATGATCCATATTTAAAACAGGAGTTGATCTTGAAAAAGGAAGAAGTGTCTTTTAATATTAAGAAATTTTTGGATCAATATATTAACTTTAAAAGGAATGTAGAGTGGATTGTATGTGGTGAAAGGGGAGAAATTAAAAATGAGTATATCTTAGAATCAGTTTTATCCAAAATTATGTTTAGTATTTATCCTTATACCCCTGAAGTGAGAAATGACTCATTTAATAGGAAGTTTGTTAATCGTGTTCAGTTGAAGGCTGCATACAATGTTGTAGATCATGTCATCAAATATTACGATAAACCTCATCTCAATATCACTGGGAATGGACCCGATTACTTAATTTATGCTACGATATTCAAGAATAACAAGTTAAATATTGGGGATTTAAATGATATAAAAAATGAAAACTTTCGATTGTTACGTCAAGCATTAGTAGAAAAATTAGAAAAAAACCCATCAGGGTGTTTAAGAGATTTAGTGGATATACTTCGAAATTCACCATTTGGGATTCGAGAGCCGCTAATCCCTATTTACATTGTTAGTCTTTTACGTGATAAGTGGGATAACATTTCTTTTTATAGAAATGATATGTATGTTTCAGAAATTAACGGGGAAAACTTGTTTAAAATGGTCGCTGAAGCCGAGAATTACATCTATTTTTATTACGAATTTGGTCGTGAATATGAAGACTTGTTTAATTTGCTCGAGGAGATTTTTGAAAGATATATAGATGAAGAATTGAAAGGCGCTCCTAAGCACATCAGAGTGGTAAAAGCCACATTAAGGTGGATGAGATCGTTACCGAGATTCACACAGGTAACTTCTAAGATGGAAGAGGATTTAATTTACCTTAAAGAGAAAATCCGTCAGATGGAGGTAAATCCTAATCATGCACTTGAGAAGTTAGTTAAAAAATATCAGGACAAATTAAATGTTCTAAAAGATCATATAGAGATTATAGAAAATTTTTATACCAGCATGAAAGAAGAAATCAAGAGAAACGTATATGAGATTGTAGAAGTTTCCTCTTACGATGAGTTGGTTTGCTGGGCTCATAAGCAGGATCCGGTTTTTAAAAAACAAAATCCTCTTGTATCAACTATTTTAGAGTCGAATTCTGAAAATTGGCTTGACTTGTTAATTGATCATATGGTAGGAGTAAGTTTTGATGCGTGGTCTGATAATACTGTGCAAATGTTTTTTAATCAGATAAGTAATGAATGTAGTCAGTTGGCAAACGGAAATGCTAACAAGGAGGAAAATATTCGTTTAGTTGTTGATGGGGACACAAAGGTTATTTCTCGGGTAAATCTTTCTCCTAAATCACAAACACTTTATCAAAATGTTTATCGAATTATTAAAAATGGTGGAAGAACTGTCCCGCAAGAAGAGATTGAATATTTGATTTATGAACTGGTAAAAGAATTTGTTAAATAAAGGAGTGTTACCGTGGCTGAGAGAAAAAAAGTACACGTAGCTATGTTTAGTGGAGGAGCAGCTAGCGCCTATGTCGCGTACCAAATGGTTCAGACATATGGAAAAGAAAATTGTATCCTCTTTTTTACCAATACACTTTGGGAAGATGAAGATAACTATCGTTTTATGGAAGAGGTTGCGGAGTATATAGGAATTGAGATTACTGAAAGAATAGATGGACGTACGCCAGAAGAAGTTTTTTATGATTACCGTTTTTTAGGTAACTCTAGATTAGCTAAATGCTCAGAAGAACTAAAGGTTAGACAGACTGTTATGTTCATCGAAGAGCTGCGAGATGAACATAACTTAGAACCAATTTTATATTTTGGAATTGGTCCACACGAAAAGCATCGAGCTGATAATTTAAGAGAGTTTTATCAGCATGTGCCACTTGAGCCTGTGGAGACTAGATTTCCGATGATTGAAACGTTTATGGCTGATATCGATGTAAAGACAATTATTCAGAATGAATGGGGAATTAGGCTACCACGCATGTATGAATTAGGATTTGCTCATGCAAATTGCGGTGGACGTTGTGTACGAGGAGGATTTCAACACTATGCGCAACTTTACAAAATTTGGCCGGAACGTTATAAAGAACAGGAAGAGATGGAAGAGAGATTTCGTAGTTATTTTCAAAAAAATGTCTCTATCTTAAAAAAAGATGGAAAACCGTTTACCTTAAAAGAATATCGTGAACAGATGGAGCGAGAAGGTGTAGAGAGATTTTTGAAGAAGCCGGACGACACTGTTCCTTGTGTATGTTCTTATTCATAAATACCTGTTACCTGTGGTGTTAGTTGAGTGCTAATACTCAGCTAACACCGCTGAAAAATAATGATTGAGTCGTAGTGAGTAGGAAGGAGAAGCAATCTTGAAAGAGTGTGCAGTGGATTTCTTCTTATCAAATGGTCAGGAAATTGGGAACCTTGTGAAAGGACGTTCTTTGGCAGAGCTGAAAAAAATGGTTAACGGATGAATTTATTTCGACCGAATCTCCGTTTTTAGACTTTGACGACATGATGGTTGCCAAAGTACACGTGCAATATTTCATCATTCGTGAACACGGAGTGAACGAATGATGGCAGTGGTGTCGGGAACTGTTCCCTAACAACTGCATACCGCCCCGCCCAGTATCGAGCATGGGAAGATTGAGAAATGTAAGAGAGATAAGATTGGCGAACAGTGCCTGGCACTGTTCGCCATTTTTTTCGACTGTCGGAAAATTAATCGCTCACTCCACTTTCGAGTGAGCGATTTTATTGACCATTAAAGAAACTTTCATTCTTCTAGCCACAACCCACCTATTTTATATTATAATGGTATAAAAATCCTATTTTCCACTGGAGCTGGTTGAGATGGCGTACACGATTCCGGAAACGATTCGTTCGAGTGCAACAGCAGGGGAGCGGCTGTTGTTTCGAACGCTAAAAACGTATTTACCAGATGACTATATTGTCTATTATGAACCGGAGATTCGGGGAAGACGTCCGGATTTTGTCATTATCGGACCTGATTTAGGGCTTGTTGTGCTTGAAGTGAAAGACTACACATTGTCGACGTTGTTTCATTTGAATAATGATGAATGGACGATTGTAAATAGCGCTGGCGAGCAGGCGACAGTAAAAAGCCCGTTTAAGCAAGCGAGAGATAACGCATTTCACATTGTTGATGTGTTAAAAAAAGACAAAAATTTAGTCCACTTAGAAGGAAAGTATCAGTTTCAGTTAAAGTTTCCTTACGGTTATGGGGTTGTGTTTACAAGAATCTCGCAAAAAGATTTAGTGAAAAAGCAATTGTATCCAGTTATTGATCCGAATTTTTGTCTGTTGCGGGATGAAATTGATCCAGACAAAGAAACATTTAGCGAAGAAGTGTTGTTTGAAAAAATATGGAATATGTTTGTCGTTCCGTATCGATTGCGCACGCCGTTAACGAAAGAGGAAATTGATGCGATCCGTTATCATCTTTTTCCAGAGGTGCGCATCAGCGCGGAGTTTCGTCCACCAACCCCGTATCAAGATCAAGTGCTTTTATCGCTTCACGACATTAAAGCGATGGATTTACATCAAGAAAACTTAGCAAAACAGCTTGGAGATAAAAACCGTCTGATTCGCGGAGTAGCAGGAAGCGGAAAGACGCTTATTTTAGCTAGTCGCGCAAAACTGTTGGCGAAACAACATCCCGATTGGAAAATTTTAATTTTGTGTTATAACATTTCGCTAGCGCAGGGGATTCGACAAATGCTTGCGCACATGTTAAGTGAACCTGATTCGCTATTCGATTTTGATTTTACAAAAGAAAATGCGATGGCAAACACAGCGAGTGAGCAAATTATCGTGCGCAACTTTCACGAATGGTTGAAACATGATTTAAAAATATCAGAACAAAAAATTTCGCACATATTAGAAAAGATTGATAAAAAAGAAGCGATTTTGCCGATGTACGACGCAATTTTGATTGACGAAGGGCAAGACTTTTCTTCCGAATGGCTTGCGCTCGTTAGTAAGCTACTAAACCCAGAAACACAATCGCTTCTTCTTGTGGAAGATCGTGCACAGACGATTTATAGACGAAAACGCTCATATGTGCAAGATACGGGATTAAGTTTTCAAGGCCGTTCAAAAGTATTGACGATTAATTATCGCAATACGGCACAAATTGTGAAATTTGCGTGGGATTTTTATCGTGAACATTCGGTATTAAGTGATAAAGTTGCCCAACGCGAGTTTGAAGGAGAAATTATTGCCCCGCAAAGCACGCGGCGGAAAGGACCGGAGCCGGCTATTGTGAAAGCAGCAAGCTTTGGACAAGAGATGCAACTTGTTGCAAGGCAAATAAAACGATTGCATGACGAGAAGAACGTACCGTACTCGGAAATGCTTATTTTGTATCGGGTGAAACGAACGTATAAACAAAATATTATTGGGGTTATTCAGCGGGCGTTGAAAAAAGAGCAAGTGCCTTATTATTGGCTAGCGGAAGATGAAACAGCAAAGAGGGAATTTTCCCGTGATGAAGAAACCGTTAAAATTAGTACGATTGAAAGCAGTAAGGGACTCGATTTCCAAGCTGTTTTTATCGTCAATGTCGACAATATGCCGTTTGCGCTTGAAAAAGACCGTGAGCGAGAAGTTTCGTTACTATATATCGGCATGACAAGGGCGAAAGAATACTTATGTCTGTCTTATTCAGGAGAGTCAGAGTTCACGCGTTATTTTGAACAAGTGCGACTGAGCAGATTGCAGAAGGAAAAGAAGAACCGTGCCAGACACTAAAGGGGCATTTTTTATGAGAAGATTATCACAAATGACCATAGATGAATTATATGATCGTGAGGAACAACTTCTTGAAGAGCTAAATAGCGGTGAGGCAAAAGATTGGATTTATCATGAAATTGTAGGTGTGTATGAAGAAATATGCCGTCGCTTATCGAGATGTTCGATAGAAGAGAGAAAAGAACACGGGTTTGAATATGTGAAAAAACAGCTAGTCAAATATTTGATTCGTTACGGGACGTATTTGAAAACGCAGCTGAAAAAAGATGAGCGTATGGCGAAAACAGCGTTTCAAAAAGCGTTGAGATATGATTCGGAAAATCCGATTGCCCATTATCGTCTCGGATTTTTAGCGTATAAGGAGAAAGAGTACGCAACGGCGCAGCGTTACTTTGAAAAAGCGCTTGGATATCAAAAGGGATATTCGAATCCGGAGTTTTGCTTAAATGAACGACAGCTATATTATGCTCATCTGTATTTGGCGAATAGCGCTTTGTTTGTGGCAGAAAAAACGTATCAATCGCTTGAGAAATTTCCTGATTACATAAGCGATCAAGAGAAACCTGCGGAACTTTCATTTTTGCATGAATGGTTGCAGCGCAATGAAGCTATTTTAACGATGCAAGCATTTACGAAACGGACGTCGAGCGGAAAAGAGTATTGTTCAAAAGAACAATGTGAACAAGTGATGATGGATCCTCCTAAAAATACAGTCGTTCTTTATTTTTCCGATCATGAAAACGTTGTATCTTATCACGATAGGAAAGTATGTTTGCCACGCGATCCTGCGGAGATGCTTTGTTATTTTTTAGTGAAGACAAATGAAGCGCGTCCGGCAACGAAATATGATATGGAGGCATTTTTTCAATTGAGACGGGTTGGGGACATTCCTACAAATACGTTCGTTCAAAAAATAAGGCGTCTTCGGGAAAGGCTGCGATATGTTCAAGTGCCTGCTCTGATCGACTCATGTCAGTTTCGAGGGGAAACCGCCTACTATTATAACGGCTCTGTCGATTATATCGTCATGTATCGCAGTGACTATACGTTTTTGTTTCGTGACGAATTGTGATGACATGTGTGTCATCGCTCTTTTTTTATACTAAGTTTGTAAATAATGAAAAGGAGCGATGATGAGATGAAAACATGGAATCAATTATTTACTCGCCAAGGGTTTGTGGTAGAGGAAAAAAGTCCAAATGAGTTTATTTGCACGAATGAGAGAAAAGAAAACGTTGAGTTTTTATTAGAAAGCTTGGATAAAGCGAATGTGAAGTATTTGTTTTTTGCTGATGTATTAACGATTGATAGCCCGCCGATTAGCGAAAAACAATGGCTACAAGTAGTCGATTTTCCAAAGCGTGGAGTTTGGGAAGCAATCGGGGTAGAAGAACCAAAAGTATTTGAGTTAGATACGTATATGAGCGGTGTCATTCGTGAGTTGAATCGTCTTGGATTGCGGACAGTGTGTTGTTGTGATGGTCATGGTCAACATCGTCCTTATGTATCTTTCGATGAGCAGACGAATATGGAAAAAGTGATGCAGTTGTTCCATGCATTGCAAGTTGATGTGAGTTTGCGGCCATCTCGTTTTCCTAGGGTCGTGTTTTCCGTAAAAAGAGAACGACTCCTTGATCTTGCTGAACAAATGCGGAAAGTACGAATCGATTGGTTAGAACAAGGGGAAGCCTATATCCGCAAAATGCTATTTCTTCATGAGCTTGAAGAATTGCTTAGCGTTTCAGGGGAGAGTGGGAACGAAGATGCTATTCGTGCAGTTGTATATGAAAAACTTGCGCCATATGTCGATCGCATCACAATCGATCGCTACGGAAATTTGCTGGCGCAAAAGACATGCAAAACAGGAACAGGGAATGGACCAACGATTTTGCTGAATGCGCATTTAGATACGGTAGAATCCTTCGTACCAGGAAGAACGATTGTGAAACAAGGAGAGATTTGGTCGAGCAGCGAAGGGATTTTAGGAGCGGATGATCGCGCTGGGGTGGCGGTGTTGCTTGAAATGGCGAAATGGCTTGACACATCTTCATTTAACGGAACGATAAAATTTGTTTTTACCGTAGAAGAAGAGTGCGGGCTTGTTGGAGCGCGGAAGCTAGAGAAATATTTTCTATGGGATGTAGATGCGGCGATTGTCGTTGATCGGCGGGGAACAGGGGATATCGTCACATCATGTGGTACCACTCAGCCATTTTGCGATATTCGCTATGGACAGTTTTTTGAACAAGTAGCTTACGATGCGGGATTAACTGGTTGGAAATGTACTGCTGGTGGAAGCAGCGATACGAGAATTTGGGCAGAACAGGGCATTCAAAGTGTAAACTTATCTGCAGGATACGAGTGGGAACATACAGACGACGAAACATTAGATACGGATGCTTGTTACGGAACGGTGCAACTCATTCAAGCGGTGCTTAATCAATGGCGAGACTTTTCAAGAATGTTGCGAGATGTGCGTATGGCTAATCGAGAAGGTGTAACAGTGATGCGGATGCAAGGTGGAAAAAGGGACGTCATTTAGGCGTCCTTTTTGTGATTTCATACGAAAATGAGGAGAGGATGTTGTATAATGAAAAAAAAGGAAGGTGAGATACATGTACATAAACAACGCATTTGCACTAATTATATTTAGCCTTTTATCTTTCTTGCTTGGGATTAGCGGTATTTTTAGACTAAGTGATCCGATGGGCTCATTTGACTGAGTACTTGGATTCGTTCTTGTTGTATTAGGCTTTCCAGGTGTTTTTCTAGGTATAGAGACGTGGTGGGGAGATCGGAAGCTAAGAAAAAAGCAGAAGAGGTAGTACACGATAATAAAAATACGCGGAAAGGGGTGTATATATGTGAGCCATTCATTGGAGAACTACAAAGAATCGATTGTTTTATCCTATCAATATGCGTTTCGCTTATTGCTTCATTTGAAAAATGTTATTGCTGCCTCTAAGCAAATTCCAGCGGAAGATGAGTTAATGAAAGAAGTATATCGGGACTCAATCGTAAAGAAATATGAAATTCTCGAAGATCAACTTTGGAAGTTGTTGTCGAAAATTTTTAAAGCTTCTGGGTTAGAATTACACAGTCCGAGGGCGTGCTATCGGCAGGCTTTTAAAGAAGGGTGGATTGAACATATTGACATATGGAACGATATGTTAAGTTCGCGTAATGCAACGGCACATGTATATAACGAAGAAGATTATGAACAAATTAAGCAAAAAATTGTTGATGAATATGTCCAGCCAATCGAGGCGTTGTTGCAAAAAATAAAAGAAGAAGTGATTGATCGTGAAAACATATGGAATTAACCAAACCGTATTTGAACGCTTAATGGCATATTTTCAAAGTGAAGAAGAGATCCGACGAGTTATTTTATTCGGTTCGCGGGCGAAAGGAACGGCGCGCTACAACTCCGATATTGACTTGTGCATCGATTATATAGGAAAGCAAAAGTGGAAAGTCATCGATGCGATTGATGAAATCGTTGGCATTTATTCGTTTGATGTGTTGTTTGCTGACTCGTTGAACAAAGAAATCGCACAGCAAATTAAGCGTTACGGAGTCGTTATTTATGAGAAATAAACAAGCAGGGGACAATCGTCCGCCTGCTTTTTCGTTTACACTGTAACGGATGCTTTTGTTTTTTTCCGCAGGTCAAAGCGGTCAGCGTTCATCACTTTTACCCAAGCCTTGATAAAGTCGTGGACGAATTTTTCTTTGTTGTCGTCTTGGGCGTAAAATTCGGCGTACGAACGGAGAATGGAGTTCGAACCGAACACTAAGTCGACACGTGTGGCAGTCCAACGAACTTCTCCTGTTTTCCGGTCGCGAATGTCGTACAAGCCGTCTTCTTTTGGTACCCATTCATAGTTCATGTCGACGAGGTGGACGAAGAAATCGTTCGTTAGCACGCCGATACGGTCTGTGAATACGCCGTGAGGAAGATTGCGATACGTTGCCCCTAACACGCGCAATCCACCAACTAATACAGTCATTTCTGGAGCGGTTAAGCCAAGCAACTGCGCTTTGTCGACAAGCAGCTCCTCAGGCGTGACGCTGTATTTTTTCTTTTGGTAGTTACGGAATCCGTCCGCAACCGGTTCTAATACGGCAAAGCTTTCGACATCGGTTTGTTCTTCGGTTGCGTCGCCTCGTCCAGGCATAAACGGTACACGAACGTCAAAACCAGCGTCGCGTGCAGCTTTCTCGACAGCGGCGCTACCGCCAAGTACGATTAAATCGGCAAGGCTCACTTTTTTCGGAAGCTCACGTTGAATATCTTCGTAAACGGAAAGCACTTTAGCAAGTCGCTCTGGTTCGTTTACTTCCCAATCTTTTTGCGGAGCGAGTCGAATACGCGCACCGTTTGCGCCGCCGCGCTTATCGGAGTTGCGGAATGTGCTAGCGGACGCCCAAGCTGTTTTTACAAGCTCGCTCACTGTTAGTCCTGATTGCAAAATGCGCGTTTTGATGTCTTCGATTTCTGCATCAGTTAATTCCACGTCGACTGCTGGAATCGGGTCTTGCCAAATGAAATCTTCTTTCGGTACTTCTGGACCGAGATATCTCGTTTTCGGCCCCATGTCGCGATGAATAAGTTTAAACCATGCGCGTGCAAACGCATCAGCAAATTCTTCAGGATGTTCATAAAAGCGGCGAGCAATTTTTTCATATGCTGGGTCGAACCGTAACGCTAAATCGGTCGTCAGCATCATCGGTGGCACTTTCTTGTTCGCATCTTCGACATCTGGAGCGAGATGTTCTTCTTTTAAGTTCACTGCTTCCCATTGATACGCACCAGCTGGACTTTTTGTTAGCTTCCATTCGTATTCAAAAAGCAATTGTAAATAGCTGTTATCCCATTTTGTAGGTGTAGGTGTCCAAGCGCCTTCTAGGCCACTTGTAATCGTATCGCGTCCTTTTCCTTTTCCGTATGAGCTGATCCAACCTAATCCTTGTGCTTCGATTGGAGCGGCTTCTGGCTCCGGACCGACATGCGATGCATCGCCAGCTCCGTGCGCTTTACCAAACGTATGACCGCCTGCGATCAGCGCTACCGTTTCTTCATCGTTCATGCCCATTCGTTTAAACGTCTCACGAATGTCACGTGCGGCTGCGAGCGGATCTGGATTACCGTCCGGACCTTCTGGATTGACGTAAATGAGTCCCATTTGCACAGCAGCAAGCGGATTTTCTAACTCGCGATCGCCTGTATAACGTTCCGAAGCGAGCCATTCTTTTTCCGCACCCCAATAAATGTCTTCCTCTGGATGCCATACGTCTTCACGGCCAGCGCCAAACCCGATCGTTTTTCCACCCATCGACTCAATGGCTACGTTGCCAGCTAATACGATTAAGTCCGCCCACGAAATTTTATTGCCATACTTCTGTTTAATCGGCCACAGCAGGCGACGTGCTTTATCTAAATTCGCATTGTCCGGCCAGCTGTTCAACGGGGCAAAACGTTGCGTGCCTGTTGATGCTCCACCTCGTCCGTCACCGATGCGATACGTTCCTGCCGAATGCCAAGCCATGCGGATAAATAGCGGTCCGTAATGGCCGTAGTCGGCAGGCCACCAATCTTGGCTTGTCGTCATCAGTTTGCGCAAATCTTCTTTTAACGCCCAATAGTCAAGTTTTTGAAACTCTTCCGTATAATCGAACGTTTCGTCATGTGGGTTCGTTTTTCGGTCATGTTGATGAAGGATGTTTAAGTTTAGTTGATTTGGCCACCAGTCTTTGTTTGTTGTTTTGTTTGAAGCATGACTTGTCACGCTCCCATGGAATGGGCATTTGGATACGTGTTCGTTTTTGTTTTCCATTCTTTTATTCCCCTTTCTAGCATATGAATAAAATGAATTGTCTCTCAGTTGTATACACAATGAAGTGATAATGATTAGTACATTAGAATTATACTAAATTAATATTTAATAGTAAAGTATAAAAAATATTTTTATCAAAAAATTATAAAAATCCCCCATTTCATTCTGTTTACAGAATAAAATGGGGGATTTATACGTTTACATCCGTATCTCCGTTCATCGTTTCACTCCAATCTTTAACTCTGGATCATATGTTGGACTTGTTCAGTTGTCAAATTGCGAATAAATTCGATTAAATCAATTGCTTCAATGCCGAACTCACGACATTTTTCAACGTATCTTTGGTAAGCTTTCGTATACATATCCATAAACAAAACCCCTTTCGCACGTTTCTTTTGTTAGTTACATTGTATTATAACAGATTTAAAAAATCAATAACTGTTATATAATTATTTTTTATATTCAGGCAATAGTTGCTTTCAATATATTTTCGTAACAATATAGTCAAATGTTCTTGAACATAATGTGAAATGTTGAGCAAAAACAATTTTCGTAATTAAAAAAGTGGTATGATAAAGATGTAATAAAAATAATAAATAAGGAGAGATGAAACATGGTAGTAAAATGGTTACGTGAGCATGTAAGCGCAGCGGCCGTTTTGACAGTGTTTCGTTTGTATCTCGGTTATGAATGGTTTATGGCAGGATGGCATAAGGTAACAGGGGGATTTGATGCGACAGGATTTTTAAAAGGAGCGCTTGGTAAAGCAACAGGGGAGCATCCAGCAGTACAAGGATGGTGGGCATCCTTTATTGAACATGTAGCGTTGCCAAATGTTGGATTTTTTAACTTTCTCGTACCATGGGGAGAGGTGCTTGTCGGCATTGCGTTACTTTTAGGTGTGTTTACAACATTTGCTGCTCTGATGGGAGCTGTAATGAATTTCGCATTTATGTTTTCAGGTACAACAAGTACAAACCCACAAATGGTTTTATTAACATTTTTCATTCTTGTTGCAGGAGCGAATGCAGGAAAGTTTGGGATTGATCGATGGGTAATTCCGTATCTTCGCAGATATGTGAGTGAATATCAGAATAAACGAAAAATAGCATCGACTTCTTAAAAGACGGCCATACGCACCTTTGTGCGTGGCCGTTTTTTTCTTGTTTTAAGTAATTTTCGCATGTAAGTAGTACAATGAAAATGTTTGTAGTACAATAGAGTAGGCGCCTGTAAGGGATTATACATATTTAACCAAACAAGAAAGGATGGACATACATGCATATCATAGAGCTAATTAAAGCGCTCATTTTAGGGCTAGTGGAAGGAGCGACAGAGTTTGCACCTGTTTCATCGACAGGCCATATGATTATTGTTGATGACATGTGGCTAAAATCGAGCGAGTTTTTAGGAAAGTATGGGGCGAATACGTTTAAAGTCGTCATCCAGCTCGGTTCAGTTTTAGCTGCGGTTGTTGTGTTTAAAGATAAATTTTTTGAGTTGCTTTATTTACGAAAAGGTGAAGTGAGAAAAGGACCACGCTTGACGCTGATGCACATTTTCGTTGGTCTTTTGCCTGCTGGAGTGTTGGGGGTTTTATTTGAAGACTATATTGATGAACATTTATTTTCCACAAAAACGGTGCTTATTGGGCTCGTGCTTGGAGCTTTGTTGATGATCGCAGCGGATCGTTTCGGAAAACGAACAGTAGCACAAACTGTAGATGACATTACGTATAAGCAGGCGTTTATTGTCGGTCTTGTTCAATGTTTATCGCTTTGGCCTGGGTTTTCGCGTTCAGGTTCGACCATTTCAGGTGGCGTACTTGTTGGCATGAGCCATCGTGCTGCAGCTGATTTTACATTTATTATGGCAGTGCCAATTATGGCAGGAGCAAGCGCCATTTCGTTGTTGAAAAACTGGGAGTACATCACGTTTGATGCGTTACCATTTTTCGTTGTTGGTTTTATTAGTGCTTTTGTTTTTGCATTGTTAGCTATTCGCTTTTTCTTACGTTTAATTAACCGCGTGCGTCTCGTTCCGTTCGCGATTTATCGCATCGTACTTGCGGCGGTCATTTATGTCGTTTATTTTGCATAAATAAAAGGCTCCTTTGCACGGGAGCCTTTTATTCGTTCAGTTTTTTAATAATTTTTGCCGGATTGCCTCCGACGACTACGTAATCAGGAACATCTTTTGTGACAACAGCTCCTGAAGCGATGACAACGTTATTTCCGATGTTTACGCCCGGATTAATGATTGCTCCGCCACCAATCCATACATGATCGCCGATCGTTACTGGTTTTCCGTATTCTAAACCGGACGCTCTTTCGATTGGATCAATGGGGTGCGTTGCCGTATAAATATGAACGCCGGGACCAATGAGACAGTTGTCCCCGATACGAATGTCACATACATCTAAAAAAACGCAATTAAAATTCGCAAAAAAATTTTCCCCGACATGAATGTTGTATCCGTAGTCGCAATAAAAAGGGGGTTCAACATATACGTTTTGACCTGTTGAGCCAAATAGTTCTTTTAATAAAGAAATGCGTCGTTCATGTTCTGTTTCTAACGTTTGATTAAATAGCCTTGTTAAGCGACGAGCATGTTCTCGTTCTTTCACTAACTCTGGATCGGTAGCCCGATACAATTGACCACTTACCATTTTTTCTTTTTCTGATTTCATCTTTTTTCAACTCCTTTATTTTCCTGTTTTCATTGTACCATAGCAAAGCGCTATGTTTAAAAAAATCGTCAAAAACGCGTGAGTGCATGATGCAATACGAAGTCTATAATGAATGTGAACAATAACACAAAAAGTTGGTGATGAGAGATGCATAAACATGCGCGTGCGATCGATTATAACGAAAATCCGTTTATTGTCATTTGGGAAGTGACGAGAGCGTGTCAGTTAAAATGTGTCCATTGTCGTGCCGATGCTCAACCGTTCCCCGATCCGCGCGAACTAACATATGAAGAAGGGCTTCGATTAATTGATGACATATATGACATGAACAATCCGATGCTTGTGTTTACGGGCGGGGACTGTATGATGCGCGAAGATTTGTTTGATCTTGCTGAGTATGCGATAAAAAAAGGAATGCGTGTTTCCATTACACCAAGCGCAACCCCGAATGTAACGAAAGAAAAAATGAAAAAAGCAAAAGAGATCGGATTGTCGCGCTGGGCGTTTAGTTTAGATGGACCGACGGCCGACATCCATGACCGATTTCGTGGTACATCGGGTTCGTTTGATTTAACAATTGAAAATATTCGTTATTTGAACGAGTTACATATGCCACTGCAAATCAACACGGTCATTTCGCGTTATAACTACGATCATTTAGAACAAATGGCGAAATTAGTTGCGGAGTTAAAGGCGGTGATGTGGTATATCTTTTTACTCGTACCAACTGGTCGTGGGCAAATGAATGATTGCATTACTCCAACCGAGCATGAAGAAGTGTTTCGTTGGTTGTATGAATTGAGTAAAACAGCACCGTATGATATTAAAACGACAGCGGCGCAACATTATCGTCGTGTTGTCATTCAACAAAAAATGCGTGAAAAACGCATTGATGCAGGGGATATTCGTTATGAGCATGCGATTACGACTGACCATGCTTCGATGATTGATGGATTAAAACGAGCGCCAAAAGGTGTCAATGACGGCAACGGTTTCGTTTTCGTCTCCCATACAGGAGATGTCATGCCAAGTGGTTTACTTCCGATCGTATGCGGCAATGTGCGCGAGCAACCGTTATCGCACATTTATCGCGAATCGGAAGTGATGAAACAGTTGCGCCAGCCAGATTTATATAAAGGGAAATGTGGCATTTGTGAATTTCGTTACGTTTGTGGCGGATCGCGTGCTCGGGCATATGCGGTCACGGGAGATTATATGGAAAGTGAACCGTTTTGCGTATACGTTCCTTTAGGGATGAGAAGAGAAAAAACCCGAACGGTGTTCGCTTAATGCGGACGCTGTTCGGGTTTATGTATATTAAAAATCAAAGTTATCCGGATCTGGACCGATGCGGTGGTTTTCGTTTAGCGCGTCAATCGCATCCATTTCTTCTTTTGTTAAAGTAAAGTCAAAAATGTTTGCGTTTTGTGCGATGCGTTCAGGTGTGACAGACTTCGGAATGGTGACGACTTCGTGTTGTAAGTCCCAACGTAAAATAACTTGAGCCGATGTTTTGCCATATTTTTGCGCAATGTTGACAAGCGTTGGCTCGTTCAACAAATCGCCGCCACGCATAAGTGGTGACCACGCCTCGAGTTGGATGTCGTGTTGTTTACAAAAGGAAAGAAGTGGCTTTTGTGTTAAACGTGGATGAAACTCCACTTGATTAACCATCGGTTTAATCTCGCAATCGGCAAGGATGTCTTCTAAATGATGAATTTGGAAGTTGCTCACTCCGATCGCGCGCACAAAACCGTCTTTATATAACTTTTCAAGCGCTTTGTACGTTTCTTTATATTTTCCTTTAACAGGCCAATGCACTAAATACAAATCGATATAATCGAACCCGAGCTTTTTTAAACTTGTATCAAACGCTTTTAACGTTGATTCATATCCTTGATCGGAGTTCCATACTTTCGTTGTGACAAAAATTTCGTCGCGAGGAATACCTGATTCGCGAATCGCTTGACCGACACCTTCTTCGTTCTGGTAAAATGCAGCGGTATCAATGTGACGATAACCGACTTCAAGCGCTGTGCGAACAGAGCGAATGACTTCGTCGCCTTCTTGCACTTTATAGACCCCTAAACCAAGCCAAGGCATACGGACACCGTTATGTAACATCGCGGCATCTTGTAAACTGTTCATCTCCATGCTCCTTTCCAATATTTGTCCCTTTTATTATGAGATGGATTGTCTACAAATGCAAAACATATGCTCATATGGAAGGAGCTACAAATTCAAATCGCGATAGTTTGGATGGTGTTTTAACAGCTCGGAAACAGTAACAAATATATATCCTTTTTCTTTTAAAATCGGTAAAATTTCTTTTAATGCTTGAACAGTTTGTTTTCGGCTACCGCTTCCGTGGTCATGAAATAAAATAATTTGTCCAGGCTGAATATGTTCAACGACACGGCGGACAATTCGTCTTGTTCCAGGATTTTGCCAGTCATACGTGTCTTGATGTTTTGACCACATTACAACGGTATATCCCTGTTGTTTGGCGGTGTCAATGATCTGCTTATTGTAGTAGCCGAGCGGGGGACGAAATAACGTCGGGCGTTTTCCGGTAATGTGATACAGTACATCGCCTCCTTTTTTTATTTCTTCCTCAATCGTTTGTTTTGATTTTCCACGAAAATCGATATGTTTATATGTATGATTGGCGATCTCATGCCCTTCGTTCATTTGACGTTTAATCATGTCAGGATACTTTTCCGCGCGAAATCCGACGACGAAAAAAGTCGCTTTCGCATCATATTGTTTTAAAATCGCTAAAATGTCAGGAGTGTATAGTATGTCTGGTCCATCGTCAAATGTAATGGCAACCATTTTTTCATTTGTCGGAACGCTCCAAACGATATCATCATTCGTTCGATGTACAGGTGTTGATGCAGTAAGTAAGAAAGATAAAAATAAGAAAAGTACGTTCATTTTTCATCCCCACTTTTTTTATATATGATGTGAAAAAAGTTGTTGTGTCATTCTCTTTTCTACGCAAAACATAGTAAAATAAAAATAGTCGATATGCGGGAAGGGATGTAAATTGAGAAAAGTAGTTGGTATCATGACATTTTTAATTGTACTCGTTGCAGGAGGAGTATGTTTGTTCGCACAAGAAAAACAACTAGTGCGCGCAACATGGCTTTGGAATCCATGGTTGCTTGTGGAAAATGAAGATCGTGTCTTGTCATTTTTAGAAAAAAAGCAAATAAGCGATGTATACGTCCAAATCGATGTTGAGGTCCCCGTCGATACGTATCGCCAATTTGTCCGTCGGGCAACTGAAAAAGGAATTCGTGTGTATGCGCTCGATGGCGCCCCAAATTGGATTGAAAACGGAGAAGAACTAGAACGTTTATTTCGATGGTTTGACCAATATGAAAGCGTTGCCGAGAAGAATGAAAAGTTTTTCGGTGTACACTTAGATGTTGAGCCGTATTTGCACGCATGGTGGCGAACGAATGAAAAAGAGGCGGTCGCTTCATATCAAACGTTGTTACAACGAGCACATGAACTTGCGAAAGAACGATCGTTACGTTTTGAAGTCGATATTCCGTTTTGGTTTGATGAAGTATCATACGGCAGTACGAACTTAGCGGAATGGGTGATTGCACATGCGGACGGTGTGACGATCATGGCGTATCGCGATGAAGCGGAGAAAATCATTAACATTGTAAAAAAAGAAATGCAAATAGCTAAAAAGTACGAAAAACAAATTGTTGTAGGTGTTGAAACAGGACAAGTTGACGAAGGGGATAGCGTTTCGTTTTTTGAAGAAGACGAGGCGTACATGAACGAGCAATTGGCGATTGTTCAGAAGTACTACGCACGAACAAAAAACTTTGCTGGCATCGCTGTGCATCATGTCGAGCAATGGATGAATAGGAACGGAAAAACCAGTGAAGGTGAGATGGATGAGTGAGCGTGAAGAAAAACAGCTGTATACGCTTGCGGAGTTTTTTGAGCTTGTCGGAGAACGACGAATGGAGTTGTACGAAGGTGTTCCTGTGCTCATGGCTCCAGCCTCATACGAGCATGAGGGGGTTGTAGCGAATGTAGTTGGGGAAATCACATTCGCGTTAAAAGGTAGCCCTTGTTTTGTGTTTGGAAGCAATTTGCAAGTTGTGTTTCTTTTCCAAGATGAGCAAAAAGGAAAAGAAAATGTCACGGTGTTACCGGACATCTCGGTTGTTTGTGAGAAAGAGAAACTGCGCAATAAGCGTTGTTATGGCGCCCCAGACCTTGTTGTCGAAGTTCTTTCTCCAAGCACTGCAAGAAATGACCGATTATTAAAGCGTTATTACTATGAAAAAGCAGAGGTAAAGGAATATTGGATTGTTGATTATCAGCATCAGACGATTGAAAAATATGTCCTTTATAACGATCGTTTGCAACTAGAAGAAGTATATGATGCGCAAAACGATCATTTTGTCTCAACTTTGTTTCCAAATATACAGTTCTCTACACATGATATTTTTTCATTTCTTGATATATAAACAAAGAGGAAGGGGAAAATGTATGTCGAAACACACGAAGCACATTTATGAAGCAGAAAGACGAGTACAACAGGCAAAAGAAAAAATGGACAGCACGTATCGCTTAGCATACCATATTATGGCGCCGGTAAACTGGATGAATGATCCAAACGGATTGATTCAATGGAATGGAGAGTACCATGTATTTTATCAGTTCCATCCCGACAGTCCAAAGTGGGGGCCGATGCATTGGGGGCATGTGAAAAGTAAAGACCTTGTGCATTGGGAGCGTGCACCGATTGCGCTTGCACCGAGTGAGTGGTACGACGAAGGCGGTTGTTTCTCTGGAAGCGCAGTCAATAATAATGGTGTCCTGACACTCATTTACACAGGAAACGTTTGGCTAAATGAAGAACAAACAGAACTGAAACAATATCAATGTATTGCAACAAGCAAAGATGGCATCCATTTTGAAAAAGACCCGAAAAATCCGGTGCTTTCTGAGCCACCATTTGACTGCCAAGGGCATATTCGCGATCCGAAAGTGTGGAAACGTGGCGACGACTGGTATATGGTGCTTGGGACAAGAGAGGGGAATAACGGAAAAGTCGTTTTATACAAGTCGAAAGATTTACGCCATTGGGAATATGTAAACATTCTTGCGGAGAGCGATGGTCGTTTAGGCTATATGTGGGAGTGCCCAGACGTCTTTCATGTGAACGGCAAAGATATTTTGTTGTTCTCACCGCAAGGAATCGAACCAGAAGGCGATCGCTTTCAAAACCTTCATCAAACAGGTTATGTTGTTGGTACGCTTGATTATGAAACGGGAAAACTAGCGCACGGAGCGTTTGAGGAACTCGACAAAGGGTTTGATTTTTATGCCGCGCAAACGTTTGAAGATGAACGAGGGCGACGTATTTTGTTCGGCTGGATGGATATGTGGGAGTCACAAATGCCGACGCAACAACACGGATGGGCAGGGGCGTTAACGATTCCGCGTCTGTTGGAATTGACGGATGATGAGAAACTGTTGATGAAGCCAGTGCCGGAATTACAATTATTGCGCGAAGAACATATGCGTCTGGAATCGATTTCAGTAAATGAGGGAACATATGCGTTGCCGATGAAAGGTGACCGACTTGAGTTGCTTGTTCGTTTTTCCTTAGGTGATTTTCATGGGAACGCATTTGGTGTCAAAGTGCGTTGTTCAGAAGACGGAAGCGAAGAAACGATGTTCCGCTATGATGTGAAAGACTCCATCGTGACGTTTGACCGAAACCGTTCCGGAAAAGGAGAGGGCGGTATTCGTCGCGCTGTATTGGATAAGAAAGGAGACGTCGTCACGTTTCATTTCTTCATTGACCGTTCTTCTGTTGAACTATTTGTCAACGACGGGCGACTTGTCATGACAGGGAGAATATATCCTTCTGAAACGAGCCAAAGAATCAAATTATTTGCAGAGGGTGGAAAATTGACCGTGCTTTCTGTTGAGGCATGGACGTTGCAAGATATTTGGGGTGAGGAATAAAACGAATCGCCCACCTTTGTCGTGGGCGATTTATACATATTTGCTGATCGCTTCGTTAAACTGTTTTTGTATATCTTTATCATGTAAAAGTGTTTTGTAGTTTGTTTTTGAAAATAAATAGGTAGAAATGCTCGGATCTTTTAACAAACGCTTTACAGTGTTTCGATCGAACGTTTTTTGTGTTTCAATGACTTTTGTTGCTTGCATATGTTTCAATCCTCGTTTTGCGCTGAGGTAACTAAACTGGCCTAACAATAAAAAATCTAACAATCCACCCAACATTTCCAAACATATCGTGACTAGTGTTTCCATTCTCTGTTTTTCCCCTCTCCGCCCCTTTGTTATTTTTGATATATGATGTCCTCTAATGTTTCTGCATCATTTTTGTTTAACGTACCTATGTTTTCTTCTGGATCACTGCTTATTATCGTTGCCCCAACGTCTGCATGTTCGAACCATATTCTGTACTGGAGCGTTTTTTCAGGCATATGTTGTTTCACTTGTCTGAACATAATGAGCTCGGCATCTTCTTGTCTAACCATTTTCACTTCTATATATCGATTCCATTCAATTTTTGTAAATACGCGCTGTAATGATTGTAATGTTTTTAGGTCTGTTATTTCTTTTTCAGATGATGTTTTTCCATCGGTATAAATAATTACGTTCGCTTTTGTTATGATATCATCATCTTTTTGGATGAAGTAAAAGAGTGATATTCCAACGATTGTAAAAAGAAACATCCACATATTTTTATGCATTTGATTTCCTCCATCTTCCTAATTGGATAATATTTTATCATGATCGACTAGTTTTTTGAACAAAGAAAATGTGAGAAGAAGTTTATAGAGGCAGAAGGAATTGAAATTTTGCAAAATCAAGAAAGCGATGTTTAATCTAAAAAAATGTTGGATAAATATAGAAATACTCGATGCAAATATCGGAGCGATCATGCTAGTCCACTATCACAACTCCACAGGTGCATATCGTCCCTCCACATTTTCTCCATATTTTTTTTGCTATAATGAAGAAAAACGCCAGTAAGGAAGGAATTTTTGTGCGAAAACTTTCGTTTAAGTTAGGGCTATTGTTTTTTGTCTTTGTACTAGGAATCGAAGCGGTATTATTTGCGTCGTTATACGTGACACTTGTGAACGCGAGGATTAATGAAGAATTTGAGCAGTTGCTGGCAAGAGGAAACAATCACCGGGATGTATTGGAAAAAAGCTATCACCCTTCCACGTTAGAACATGTCGTCATGATGGAGTCGGAAGCGGAAACGGATGTCGTCATTACCGATGCGAAAGGGAATATGTTGTATTTTTCTGATCATATTTTGCCGTTTGCGAAAAAACTTATTCCGTCTGTGGATGTCCGCCACATTCCACATAGCGGAATGGTCGTGCAAAGCAACTGGAAAAATGAATCGTATATCGCCACCGCCAGCCCGATTCGGATGGACGGCAAAGCAAAAGGACATGTCTATATGTTTCAGCGGACGGCTTCCATTCAAAACATGATTGCCAAATTAAAACACCATTTTCTCGTTGTCGGCATTCTTTCTGTCTTTTTGACGATTTTGACGATTTTTTTTTTATCGAGGGTGATTACGATTCCGCTCGTTCGAATGAAACAAGCGACTGAGAAACTAAGCAAGGGGGACTTTTCAGTTCGTTTGCAAGTAAAAGGAGAAGATGAGTTAGCACAGCTCGGAAAAGCGATTCAAACCCTTGCGACCGATTTGGAATATTTAAAGAAAGAACGAAATGAATTTTTAGCGAGTATTTCACACGAGTTGCGCACTCCGCTTACTTATGTGAAAGGATATGCCGACATTGCGCGCAGACCGAACATCGCCGAGGAAGAACGAGCAAAATATTTGTCCATTATTTATGAAGAAGCAGAGCATATGCAAAAATTAGTGAAAAATTTGTTTGAACTCGCGAAAATGGATCAACATTCGTTTCAAATCGAGAAAGAGCCAACTCCACTATGTCTTTTTTTTAAAAAAATATACGAGAAGATGTATCCTGCTTTTCAGACGAAAAATATGGCTCTTGTCTACCGCTGCGAGGAAAACATCACCGTCCATATCGACCAACAGCGGTTTGAGCAAGTGATGATGAATCTTTTGGACAATGCGTTAAAATATTCTCACCAAGGTTCTACCGTTTCCATTGACGTAAAAATGAAGAAAAAGAACGTGATGATCATGATTTCCGACGAAGGAATAGGAATTCCCGAAGCAGATTTGCCGCATATTTTTGAACGATTTTATAGGGTGGATAAATCAAGATCGAGAACAGGTGGAGGGACGGGATTAGGCTTGGCGATTGTGAAAGAAATTGTCGAAGCGCACGGCGGTTCGATTTCCGCCACGAGCCAATTCGGAAAAGGGACAAAGATAGTTATTACGTTACCGAAGGGGGATGAACATGTACACGATATTACTAGTGGATGATGAAAAACGAATGTTGGATTTACTAGAGTTGTATTTGATCCCAAACGGGTACCGTTGTGTGAAATGCGAGTCAGGAGTAGCGGCGATTCGCTATTTAGAAAATAATAAAGCGGACCTTGTGTTGCTGGATGTGATGATGCCAGAGATGGACGGATGGGAAACGTGCCAACAAATACGGGAGTTTTCAAACGTTCCGATCATTATGGTTACTGCACGGGATGCAACGACAGATGTTGTTCAAGGACTAAAAATTGGCGCGGATGATTATATTACAAAACCGTTTGACGAATCCGAATTGCTCGCTCGGATTGAGGCGGTATTGCGCCGTTCGGTCGGAAAACAAACGAAACTCGAGTTTAACGGCTTAGTTTGGGATGAAGAGCAGCATAAAGTCCACTATGATGGGCACGATATTTTTCTCACCCCAAAAGAGTTTGCCATTTTAGGTCTTTTTCTCACACATCCAAACCAAGTATTTAGCCGAGAACAGATCATCGTTACATTATGGGGGTATAACGCCAATACAGAAGAACGGACAATCGATTCGCATGTGAAAAATATTCGCGAAAAGCTCCGTCAAGTTGGTTTTCCAATCGATGAATGTTTGCAGACCGTTTGGGGTGTAGGATATAAATGGGGGGGATAAGGTAAAAAGAAATGGAAGAGAGGCTCATTACACTGTTTCATACATATGAAAGCGTTGCTTATCTCATTAGTATTGCAATCAATATCGTGATCAGTATTTTAGGCGTTGTACCGAGCGTATTTCTCACTGCAGCTAATTTGGTGGTATTTGGCTTTTGGAAAGGCACCTTTTTATCGTTTGTAGGGGAAGCGGTTGGCGCGATTGTTTCGTTTCTGTTGTATCGAAAAGGTTTTCGGAAACTTTCGGAAACGAAATGGCTTTCCTATCCGAAAGTCAAACGTTTGCTTGCGGCAGAAGGAAAAGAAGCATTTTTGCTTGTTGTATCTTTGCGTCTTCTTCCGTTTATTCCATCAGGAATAGTCACGTTCGTTGCCGCGATCGGGAGCATGTCGCTCCTTCTTTTTACAGCCGCCAGCTCGCTTGGAAAGCTCCCAGCCCTTTTGTTAGAAGCATACTCGGTGTATCAAGTGATGAATTGGACATGGCAAGGGAAAGTGATATCGACTGTTTTTGCTGTTTTTTTATTTCTGTTTACTTGGAAAAAAGTTGTTCAGAACAAGACGTAAACGCCCCATTACATCTTGCATATACAAAATCTACGTTTATACAAAGGAGAATCAATCATGACAAAAATGACGAAAGCGATCATCATGACATCAGCCATTTTTCTTCTAAGCGCTTGTTCATCATCCAACGAAAAAGAGCAAGCCTTTATTACAAGCAAAGAACAAGCAAAATCGAATGTATCTGTTACCAATAATCCTTTCTTTAAAGAAAAAAAAGAAGGAAAGTTCGAACATTTACATGGAATTGGTTATGCAGGCAACCAAAATGCGATTTACTTTGCTACACATGAAGGTTTACTTGTTTACCAAAATAATAAGTGGTATGAAACGACTTCCAATAAACATGATTATATGGGCTTTTCGGCTACAGACGACGGCTTTTACTCATCAGGGCATCCGGAAGAAGGTTCATCTTTAGGAAATCCGCTTGGTCTTGTAAAAAGTCTTGATCATGGACAAACGTTGATGAACTTAGGGTTTTATAAAGAATCTGATTTTCATTATATGGCAGTAGGCTATAAAAGCCATACGATTTATGTCGTGAACCAAGAAGAAAACAAAACGCTCGGACAAGGGCTATTTTACAGTAAAGACGACGGCAAAACGTGGTCGCCAAGTCAATTGGACGGCTTGCCGCAAACGGCAGCGGGAACGATTGCTGCCCACCCAACGGATGAAAATATGGTTGGAATTAGTACATCGGAAGGAATTTTTGTTTCAAGAGATAATGGGAATACGTTTGAACGGTTCACGCGAAAAATCAATACGACGACGTTTGCGTTCCAAGAAAAATCCATTGTATTTGCAGCTGTAGAGAACGATAAGCCGATCCTAATCAAACAATCACTAGACACAAAACAAGAAGAAGTTCTTTCCGTTCCTGCATTGGATGAAAAGGATCATATCATGTATATCACTTCTAATCCAGCAAATGACAACGAAATAGTGATTGCGACGATGAACGGGGATATTTTCATGACAAAAAATAACGGTGCAAGCTGGACAAAACTAGCATCGAAAGGGAAAATATAAAAAGACATGCGGGTGCATGTCTTTTTGCTTACTGAAATATACCGCTCCACAATTTCTGCAAAATTCACTGCTACAATGTATACATCAGATAAAGAAGAAGGTGAGAAGAAGGGTGTATTCGTTCTTGAGTCAAATCAGTAACTTTCTAAGTCAACCGTTTCTTAATATGGCAAATAGCATGACAGCGATTCCTATTTTGTCAGCCTTTCTCCTTGGTATCGTGGGAGCGATGGCTCCGTGCCAACTCACCAGTAATTTAGGAGTGATCACGTTATACAGTAATCAGTCTTTGCAAAAAGGAATGGCTTGGAAAGAGTTGCTTTTATTTATTTTCGGTAAAATCGTTGCTTTTTCCGGTTTAGGCTTGATTGTCTGGCTCATGGGGAAAGAGATTCAAAGTACGCTAACATTGTATTTTCCGTGGTTAAGAAAGCCCGTTGGTCCCATTCTCATTCTTGTAGGCTTATATTTGTTTGGGCTTTTTAAAATGTATTGGAACGTTACTTTGTTCAAAGTGCCTGAGAGATGGCGAAAAGGAAAAATCGGTTCGTTTTTCATGGGATTTGGCTTTTCGTTAGCTTTTTGTCCAACGATGTTTGTGCTGTTTTTTGTCACTCTCATGCCTCTCGTCTATTCAACGTCTTATGGGGTGCTATTACCGAGCATCTTTGCCGTTGGAACTTCTGTACCTGTTATTTTCTTTATCTTTGTCCTTTGGTACTTAGGATTTAGCGGCACTCTGATGAAAAAAGGAAGGCAGGTAGGGGGGGTTGTTCAAAAGGCAGCCGGAATCGTGATGGTTTTACTTGGTATATTAGATACGATCACTTATTGGTTTTAAAGTTAGGAAAAGGAGGGGAACTCAATGATGTTTGGCGGTTCTTTCATGATGGTTGGGATGATGTTATTTTGGGTTGTATTAATCGCCGTTGGTTTTTATCTCTTATATCGCTTTATCAATGATCGTAAAGAAGAACTCTCTCCGATGGAAATCTTGAAAATACGATTAGCCAAAGGAGAGATTTCTTTAGAGGAGTTTGAACGGCTGTCGAAAAAAATGTGAATAAATGATGGAAAATTGTTGACGATAACGATGTGTCAACAATCTCTTTTGTTGTGTTGTATACCCATTACCGGTATAATGTAACCAGAGAGGTGATATTTCATGAACCATTGCGAAGATCATAATATGGATAAAAAAATGGTTCCACGAACGGAACAGGAAATCGAAAGCATTATGAAGCGCTTGAAGCGCATTGAAGGACAAGTGCGCGGGGTGCAAAAAATGGTCGAAGACAATCGGTATTGCATCGATATTTTAGTGCAAATTTCTGCGATTACGGCCGCGTTAAATAAAGTCGGATTGAATTTGTTAGAACGCCATGTCAGCCATTGTGTGTCGAAAGCGATCCGCGAAGGAAGCGGAGAAGAATCGATTCGTGAATTAATGGATGTCATTAAGCAATTCTCAAAATAAGGGGGGAAAGGTGGATGGATGAACAAAGAACCGTGACACTGAAGGTGACTGGCATGACATGTGCCGCCTGTTCTGCCCGCATTGAAAAAGTGCTTAATAAAATGGACGGCGTGGAAGCGACCGTCAATTTAGCGATGGAAAAAGCGACCGTTCAATACGACCCGAATAAATATAGCCTTGCCGATATTGAAGCGAAAATTGAAAAGTTAGGGTATGGCGTGGCGGCTGAAAAAGTGACGCTCGATATTGAAGGCATGACATGTGCCGCATGTGCGACACGGATTGAAAAAGGGTTACATCGGATGGAGGGCGTGACAAGCGCTACGGTGAATTTAGCGACAAATAGTGCGGTGGTCGAATATAAAGAAGGCGTAACGTCGGTCGAAGCCATTTTAGAGAAAATCAAAAAGCTTGGGTACAAAGGGCAAATTCGAAACGAAGAACAAGACGATGCTGGCCGGAAAGAAGAGTGGCTTAAACAAAAACAGCGGCAACTCGCCATTTCCATCATCTTATCGCTCCCTTTGCTTTATACAATGGTTGCCCATATGCCGTTTCATATCGGCTTGCCGATGCCGCATCTCTTGATGAATCCGTGGTTCCAGCTTCTTTTAGCGACACCCGTTCAGTTTTACATCGGCGGTCCTTTCTATGTCGGGGCGTATCGGGCGTTACGAAACAAGAGCGCGAACATGGACGTCCTCGTGGCGCTTGGCACATCAGCCGCGTACGTTTACAGCTTGTATGAAGCTTTTCGGACGCTTGGGAATCCTGAATATATGCCAAGATTATATTTTGAAACGAGTGCCGTCTTGATTACGCTTGTGCTTGTCGGAAAATACTTTGAGGCGCTTGCGAAAGGGCGAACAACAGAAGCCATTTCTAAGCTGTTGAGCCTGCAGGCAAAGGAAGCTACTGTCATTCGTCATGGGGAAGAAAGAAAAGTTCCGCTCGAGGAAGTGGTAATCGGCGATACGATCCTTGTTAAGCCAGGAGAAAAAATCCCGGTAGACGGTACGGTTATTGCCGGAGCATCCTCCGTAGACGAATCGATGATTACCGGTGAATCGATTCCGGTGGATAAAAAGGAAGGCGACTATGTGATCGGGGCAACCATTAATACAAATGGGGTACTAACCATTCGCGCAGAAAAAGTCGGGAAAGATACCGCACTCGCCAATATCATTAAAATCGTTGAAGAAGCGCAAGGGTCGAAAGCTCCGATTCAGCGGATGGCGGATACGATCTCCGGCATTTTCGTTCCAATTGTTGTCGGAATTGCCGTGTTAGCATTTCTCATTTGGTATTTCGTTGTGGCTCCAAATGATTTACCAACTGCGCTGGAAGTGGCGATTGCCGTTCTCGTCATTGCGTGTCCTTGTGCGCTCGGTCTTGCAACGCCGACATCGATTATGGTCGGTGCAGGCAAAGGAGCAGAACATGGCATTCTTTTTAAAGGAGGTGAGTATTTAGAAGGAACGCATAAAATCAACGCGGTCTTACTCGATAAAACCGGAACAGTGACAAAAGGAAAACCAGAAGTGACAGATGTTTTGTCATTTCAAGAACATATGCTCGACTATGCCGTTTCGGCCGAGAGCGCTTCCGAACATCCGCTAGCGCAAGCGATTGTGGCGTACGGAAAAGCAAACGGAATCGTCGCGCAACCGTTGACGCAATTTTCAGCGCTCGTTGGTCATGGAGTGGAAGCGACGGTAAACGGAAAGCATGTACTCATCGGTACGCGCAAGTTAATGAATGAACGTGCAGTCGATATTGCAGAATATGAGGAACAAATGATAAAGCTTGAAAGCGAAGGAAAAACAGTCATGCTTGTTGCGATCGATGGACAGCTTGCTGGAATGATCGCTGTTGCCGATACGATCAAAGAAACATCGAAACAAGCCATTGCGACATTAAAACAAATGGGCATCGATGTGTATATGGTGACAGGCGATAACAAACGAACAGCCGAAGCGATCGCCAAACAGGTCGGTATCGATCATGTCTATGCAGAGGTGCTTCCGGAAGACAAAGCGAACATCGTCGAGGAATTGCAAAAGCAAGGGAAACGAGTGGCGATGGTCGGTGATGGCATTAATGACGCTCCAGCTCTTGCGAAAGCGGATATTGGGATGGCGATTGGCACAGGAGCGGATGTCGCGATTGAAACGGCGGACGTGACGCTCGTTGGTGGCGATTTGCTGCACATTCCAAAAGCGATTGAACTGAGTCGGCAAACGATGCGCAACATTCGGCAAAACTTGTTTTGGGCATTATTTTATAATAGCGTTGGCATTCCAGTCGCTGCGGCTGGGTTATTACAACCATGGATCGCTGGGGCAGCGATGGCATTTAGCTCTGTATCCGTTGTGACAAACGCGCTTCGTTTGAAACGCGTGAAAATATAAACATTTAAGGAGCATTCCTGTTAGAAAGGTTTTCGGGGACTTGAAAGAAAAAAGCCCTCTTGGTATGATGCAGGGGTG
>NZ_JAIWYK010000083.1:0-11652 GCF_022030075.1 Anoxybacillus sp. LAT27 | reverse complement strand
CTTGCGGGTTCGCCTAGAAACAGCTAACATACTTTAATGGCAGATGCAAGTACATCTTTTGGTGATGAACCTAAAATGTTAAAAAACTATTATTTTTTAGTTAATTATCTATTTTTATGAAGTTAAAGTTTTTGGCTATTCTTGTCGAAATGGACGCGATACAATGGAAGTACGTAGGAGGGAATTTCATATGAGTAGATGGTTATGGCTATCATTTATTTTTCTTTTTATCCCACAAGTCGTTTGGGCGAGTGAAAAAGAAGAATGGATCGTTCAAGTTCGACACGCCTCGGACGTTCGACATCTTCAACCGTACGTTGTGGATACGATCGGGACGTTTGTGAAAGTGGCGGTAACAGAAGAAGAGCGAGAAAACATATCTCGTTTACCGTTTGTGTTAAACATGGAGAAAAACGACATCAAACGAGCGGCTGTCGATGATCCGTTGTTTTCGGAGCAGTGGTCTTTAGCGATGATTGATTGGCATATCCCCTCGTTAACATCTATAAATCGGCTAATTGGTAAACAGATGATTGTTGATGGACGAGAATACGTGTACGATGGTAAATCGTTTGAAGGGGAACATATCGTCATTACGCTCGGAGAAGAAACATTATCTCGCCTTTCTGTCACAGTCGATCATATCGAAGGACCGTGGCGTATACAAGTGAAAGATGAAACAGGGGCGATGTTAGGGGAGAACGAAGGAGAACTTGCTCGTCTGGATGTTCTTCTCTCTCGCCCTTCCTCAACGGTTCATTTATATGTTATGTCACCAAATTGGACGAATCGTCCGCGCATCGTGGAGTTGAAAGGGGTCAATCATGTCATTGTGGCGATTGTCGATTCGGGTGTCGCACTGCATGAAGATTTGAACGATCATGTGCTGTATAGTGTAAGCGTTGATTATGCAGAAAACAAGCGGTATGCGGATGATACGTTTGGGCATGGGACGCATGTGACAGGCATTTTAGCTGCTAGTGTCAATAACGGAAAAGGGATAGCAGGACTCATTGGAGATGCGCCAATCGATATTTTGCCGATTAAAGTGTTGGATCGTTACGGGGTCGGCGGTGATTTTGAAATTGCAAAAGGAGTGAAATATGCCCTCGATCACGGCGCTTCCGTTATTAATTTAAGCTTAGCTGGTCAAGGAGAGACGGAAGTGTTAAAAGCGATCATTGAAGAAGCTGTAAAACGGGGCGTGCACGTCGTGGCGGCGGCTGGCAATAGCCATATGCCAACGACAAACATTTATCCTGCTAGTTATCCTGGGGTCATTACGGTAGCGGCGGTTGATCGGAAACAAATGCCGCTTTCTATTTCAAATTATGGTTGGGACGTAGAAATAAGCGCCCCAGGGGATTTTTTAATAAGTACATATTTGTCTGGCTATCGTGCGTTGCGTGGAACATCAATGGCAGCTCCGCACGTCTCTGCATTACTCGCTATATTGCGCGCGATGTATCCTGAAGAAGATGCGATTCAGCTTCGTAAACGTGTATGGAAAACAACAAAAGACGTGTATTGGCGTGGATATGATATGTATACCGGATATGGGATGATCCAATGGCAACAAGCGCTTGCGTTATCGGCTCCACTAGGTATCGATTGGCTCAATTTACAACCGGGGCAGCCTATCGAAAAAAATCGCACATATATTTTAGCGTTATCCTCTCCATTTGTCGGGAAACAAGGTCATCTTTTTGTGAATGGAAAGCTCGTTTATTCGTTTAACGTAGATAGGGAAATGATGTCGTTTCGCTTATTTGATTTAATGAAACAGCAAGGGGATGTGGCGGTAGTCATCACGGACGAGAAACGAGTGATCGCTTCCGATGTTCGTGCTGCCCCTATTCGGCCAACGCCGTTTTCGGATGTAAAGAAAACATATTGGGCGTATAGCGATATTTTACAGGCGCAACAGTTAGGAATGATACGCGGGTATGGAGATGGTACGTTTCGTCCAAATAACTCTCTCACGCGTCGCGAAAGTATTGTAATGCTTGCTCGCCTATTCGATTGGGAAGCGCCATCTTTGTTGTCCACTCCTTTTGTCGATGTGCCATTGACAACTACAAATGCGCTGTTAGTAGCAACAGCGGCGGAAAAAGGAATTGTGAAGGGGGCAGGGGGAAAAGCGTTATTACATGAGCGGCTGACACGAGGACAGCTTGCTTTACTCCTCATGCGTGCACTTCAACTAGAAAATGAACCGATTCGCTCTGTTTACCCATTTCAAGATGTGAAACAACAGGAAGTGTGGAAAGCGGTGCAATTGCTAGCGGAACGCGGGATTGTTGCAAAAGCCCCATATTTTCATCCGAATGAGCCGGTAACGAGAGCGCAAATGTGTGCCATAATCGTGCGAGTGTCGACGCTAGTTCGACAACATTCGACAAAATCGGCATAAAAAAAGCCCCGCCATTTCCAAATGACGGGGAGGCTGACTTAGCAACCAAAACCTTATCGCATAAGTAAGTATAGCCGTTTTTTCAAAAAAAAACACTACAAAAATAATAACTTTGTTGTATATTTTTGTCGTTTTGTGTCGTTATTTGTCGAAAAAGATTGGGGGATTTGTCGAATAGAAAAATGTGCATCATCGGGTATGGAAAAGGTTAGAATTGTTTGTTATGCTTAAGGATAGAAAAATGTCGAAAGGGAGAAGAACATGCTGGGGAAACGACGCGTATATTGTCTAATTATCGTTTTTCTTGCTTTGTTTTCTGTTGCTTCACCTAGTTGGGCGAATACGGAACTAAAGCAAGCAGAGCGATTCGTTGATGTCACGGACGATCATTGGGCAAAAAATGAAATTGATTTTTTAGCAAATGAGCAAATTATTAACGGGTATTTAGTTGGACAAACATCAGAGTTTCGTCCAGCACGACCGGTCACGCGCGCAGAAGCGGCGAAAATGATTGTTAGCGCCCTCAGACAAACAGAGTGGGAAGATGAGAACTTACCGTTTGAGGATATTCCTGAAAAACATTGGGCGCGTGGTTGGATCGCCCGAGCTGTGCAGCTTGGGGTTATGGGAGGAGACGGCACAGCGAATTTCCGTCCAAATGATAGTCTTTCGCGCGCTGAAATGAGCATCATTCTTGTGAACGCTTTTTCGCTCGCAAGTAAAGGGGCAGCAGTCGAGGAAGCAGCGATATTTGAAGATACAGAAGGGCATTGGGCACTCAGACATATTAATCGCTTGTATTATCATGGAATTGCGAACGGAAGGGATGGGAAATTCTTCCCTAAAGATGCTATTTCACGCGCTGAGTTTGCGACATTGTTGGCGCGAACAATGAATGACCAGTTTCGTTTGCCAGAGCCGGATCTCATTGAACAAGGGAAAACGAATGTGCAAGGCATAGTGACAGCCTCTTTGTTAAACGTCCGACAATCACCATCGACGACGAGTGCTGTTGTCGGGAAGTTATCCAAAGGTCAAGTTGTGAATGTGTACGATATCAATGGATATTGGGCGAAAATTGCTTATAACGATCAATTTGCTTATGTGTATAAAGTATATTTAAAGTTGCAAAATATTTCAGGATCCCCGATCGATGGTCGGATCATTGTCGTCGATGCAGGACACGGTGGAAAAGATCCCGGTTCGTTAAGTAATGGAGCGAATGAAAAGGATGTTGTGCTAGAAGTGGCAAAGTTGCTGAAAGGGAAGCTTGAAAAAGCAGGAGCAACGGTTGTTATGACGCGCGAGACGGACGTGTATCCGACGTTGCAAGATCGCGTTGATATTGCGAAAAACAATTATGCGGAAATGTTTGTCAGCATTCATACGAATTCGGCGACGAACACAAGTGCGAAAGGTGCTGAAGTATATTACGATTCATCGACAAATCCGAATGCTGAAGAAAGTAAAAAATTGGCACAATACATTCAAGAAGAAATTGTTCGTATGGCGAACATGGTCGATCGTGGCGTGAAAAATAGCGGATTGTATGTGTTGCGCAACAATAGTGTGACGAGCGTGCTCGTGGAACTTGGATTTATTTCTAACGCCGAAGATCGTGCGAAATTAACGTCAGCAGAGTACCAAAATATATATGCCGAAGCGATTTATCAAGGTATTGTGAAATATTATACGTCGCAATAGAGGGGGTGGCGTGGTGAAAAAATGGATTCTCTCCGTTGTTTCTATTAGCATGCTGTTGCTAGCAGCGTGCGAGCAGGAACATGCGGGGGCAAGTGAAGAACAAGAAATTGCGACGGCGCCGTGGACAGAACAGCAGTTGGCGGATACAAATAGCCGTTTGAATGAAATCGATAAAAAAATGCAACAACTTGAACAGCAGCTAGCCAAAATAAAAACAGCTGCCGATTCGCCACAAGTGTTTAAAGATGTTCCGATTAGCCATTGGGCGTATGTACCTGTTACTCGTCTATATCGTCAAAATATTGTCGGTGGCGTTGGCAACGATTTATTTGCTCCGAAGCAAGCGATTACGCGTGCACAAGCAGCTGCTATGCTTGTGCGGGCGTTTCAACTGCCGCTATCGAATAAGCCATCGATTTTTGTGGATGTTCCCGATTCTCATCCATTTGCGCGCGAAATTATGACAGCTTACGAGGCAGGCTTTGTCGGAGGGTACCCAAACAATCGCTTTGCACCGAAAGAATCGATGAAACGAAAGCATATGGCAATGGTTATTCAACGCGCTTTTCGTTTGCAAGCAACATCTGTCCCGTATGCAGGGTATAAAGATGTTCACGATCAAACACAAGGTGCGTTAGAAATTCGTATCATTTCCCAACACGGCATTGCAGAAGGGGATAACGGTTATTTTTATCCAGAACAACCGACGACCCGCGCTCATTTTGCGGCATTTATGGATCGAGCGCTACAAAAAAATAAGTAGGCTGTGCACGAACACAGCCTACTTTATTTTTTTCACTTCGATTCCTTTGTAGTAGTATTTTAAAATTTGATCGTACGTAAACCCTTTTTCCGCCATCGAACGCGCGCCCCATTGGCTCATGCCGAGTCGATGTCCCCAGCCATTGCCTGTGAACGTAAATTCCGTTGGAGCGGTCGGATAGTACATCGTTTCGTTTTCTGTCCGAATCGAAGCATTTCCTGTTGCGATCGTCGTTTGTCCGCTAGTTGTTTGGAGCGCATAGCCAGCGATGTGATCAACTGTCTGCTCGGATCCGTCTGCTCGTTTAATTTTCACGTTTGCATTGCCTTTTACATCGAAAGCGATACTTTTTAATGAAATGCCGAAAAATGAACGAAATGAATCTGCCGATGAGACAAATGAAGGGCGCGCCTGTATTGTACGTTTTTGCCCTGTCGTTGGATTGTACACCGTTGCCTCCATTTGTTGCACGCTTCCGGCATTTGTTTTTTGTGTGACACGAAGCGATACGACTTGTTCGTTTGTTAGTTTAAATTTCATTGACACGACATTTGTTGCCACTTTGGCGTTCCATCCATAATGTGGATTGCTTTTGTGACGATCGTACGGATCAGAAACAGAGCGAATATACGGAACGGTACTGCTCCATACATTTTCGCTATTTTCTGTATTTCCACCTGAACTTGAGTGAAAGTAGGCAGGAATCGGTTCATTTTGATATGTGGCATATACACCTGCCGTTTCATTGACGGCTGCTGTTGATGTTGCTTGTTCCTTTGATTTTCCGCCGTATACTTGGCTAGCAACGGTCATTTGTAAAAATGATGACTTTTTCAGTTGAGCGTATGCATAGCTGCGCGCCGCCACCGCTTGTGCTTTTAACGCTTCTTTATGCCAAGAAGCAGGCATTTCTCCAGGGACGACACCTTTTAAATAGTCTTCTATGTCTAACGTATTAAATAAGTTTGGCGTCGTTGATCCTGGTGTAATTTCAAACGAACCGCGGTATTTTACAGGTACTGATGTACCGTTTGCTTGTTGAATGCTACCGATGGTCACATCGTTTTGATCGTTTTGTGTCACTTCATCTAACAAAAAGCCGCTTGTCGATGTGTAAGACACGCCGTTGATTGTTGCCACGACAGCCCCGTTCGTTTGTGAAAAAGCAATCGGATTTGTAAATGGGATCACTTGCTTTGTTTTTAAATCAATGAGTTGATAGTTTCCATTCGCTGTTGCAAGAAACGTGGCGGTTGGTAATAGCTTGACTTTTACAGGTGTCGGATACGATGCAGCATCAACAGACATCGGAATGAATAAAAACGTGATGAGAGCGAATGCGATCCATCGAATATGTTTCATCGTCATTTCGCCGCCTCTAATTGTTTTTGAAGCTTTTCTACTTCTTGTTCAAGCTGTTGCACACGCTGCTCAAGCTTTGTGACGCGATCATTTAATGGATTGATTTTTGCTAGCACCCATTCTACGCTCGCTAAAACAGGTTCATTGTCTGCCAACGCTTTCGATGCAGAAACGGTTAACATCGCTGTAAGCAACATGATGACGATCGTTCTTTTTCTCACGGTTCTCTCCTCCCTTAACTCTATCTACCTCACATTATATCAAATGATTTCAACAAAAAGGACGAAAATGTAACAAAATTCTAGTTTTCTATTTTCCATTTGTCGATTTCAAAATTTATGGTATAATGTCTGATAGGTTTGCGAAAAGAGATGGTAGAAAGTGTTACTTTTTAAGCAATAATTGATTGAAAAATCGGGAATGCTAACGAATAGGGAGGTTTCCTATGGTTTATGTCACCTTATTTCTTTGTTTTGTTTTAGCTGTGCTTATTACGCCTGCTGTGAAGTGGTTGGCGTTTCGGGTCGGAGCAACAGACAAACCAAATCAGCGAAAAGTTCATCAAAAAATTATGCCACGTTTAGGTGGATTAGCGATTTTTATTAGTTTTATTATCGGTTACTTCGTATTGAAGCCAGCTAGCCCGTACGCAACAGCAATTGTCATCGGAGCAACGATCATCGTGTTAACGGGCGTGCTTGATGATATATATGAGCTACCGCCGAAATGGAAGTTGCTCGGTCAAATCATGGCAGCTGTTGTCGTTGTGTATGGTGGCATTCGAGTCGATTTCATTAACTTGCCGTTCGGTGGTCATTTGGAATTTGGGTTATTAAGCATCCCAATCACGATCCTTTGGATTATTGGGATTACAAATGCGATTAACTTAATCGACGGGTTGGACGGCTTAGCTGCTGGCGTATCGTCGATTGCGCTTGTCACGATTGCCGGAATGGCGGCGACGATGGGCAATACGTACGTATTCGTTTTTGCGATGAGTTTATTATTGCTCGGAAGTACGCTCGGTTTTCTATTATATAATTTCCATCCGGCGAAAATTTTTATGGGTGATACCGGTGCATTGTTTTTAGGCTATATGATCTCTGTACTATCGCTTCTCGGTTTTAAAAACGTTACAGTGTTTTCGTTAATTATCCCGATTCTCATTTTAGGGGTGCCAATTTCGGACACGCTATTTGCGATCGTCAGACGGATCGTCAACAAACAACCGTTATCGGCGCCGGATAAGTCGCACTTGCATCATTGTTTGTTGCGTCTTGGTTATAGCCATCGTCAGACGGTTTTAATCATTTACGGTATGGCGGCGATGTTTGGACTAGCTGCTGTCGTATTATCGAAAGCGACGATGTTTGGTGCATTGCTTGTGATCGCATTCGTGTTGCTTGTCGTTGAACTTGTCGTCGAGAAAATTGGTCTTGTCGGGAAAGACTATCGTCCACTGCTAAAGATGGTTCGGGGAATGAAAAAAATATCATAAAAAAGAGGGTGTCGCGCGGACACCCTCTTTTTTACTGTTCTTGAGCGAACTGCTCTGTTTGTGCTTGATAAGACGATACGTCAAGATGTGTTTTTAACGTTTGCTTAATTTCATCTACGGTCGATTCGTCTAGTCGATAGTAATATACACCGCTAATGCGCGCGTCTTCTCCTTTGAGATGGAGCGTCTCAATATTTGCGCCCGCTCCTTTTGTCGCATAAGCGAAGAAACCTTTCATTTCTTCAAACGTTAAGTTCGTTGTCATATTTTTACCGACAGCTTCCATGATATTATCAAATTTCGTTAGTGAATGGACGCTCATCGCTTTTTTGAAAATTGCTTTCATGAGCTCTTGTTGGCGTTTACCGCGTTCGATATCGTTGTCGTATTTACGTGTTCTCGCAAGCGCTAACGCCTCTTCTCCATTTAATTTTTGTAAGCCTGGTTTTAAGTGAATCGCATTTTTGCGATCGTTGGAGTCCATCTCACGAATTTCATAAGGGACATCAAATTCAATGCCGCCAAGCTCATCGACAACATCGACGAACGCTTCAAAGTTCATTTTTACGTAATAATCAACTGGAATGTCAAGCAACTCTTCTACCGTTTCGACCGTCGCTTTCACTCCACCGTATGCATGGGCGTGCGTAATTTTATCGTATTTTTTCTCGATTGGAATATACACGTAAGAGTCGCGCGGAATGCTAAGCAATTTGACTGTCTTATCTTTGACGTTAAATGTTGCTAGGACAAGCGCATCGGAACGTACTGCGCCCATTCCTTTCTTTTGGCGAATGTTGCTGTCGTCTACGCCAATAAATAAAACAGAGATGTTGTCTGCGTTTGGATCAACTTCTTTTATTCGCTTTTCTGATTTTTCTCGTCCGTCAATTTGCTCAAACGATTGCTGAATGACAGATTGTGCTTTATTGAAGAGAAATGTCGCATATGCCCCTCCGCCAATGAGGAGAAGAAGCAATGGAAGCAATACGAACGTCCATATTTTTTTTCGTTTTCTCTTCTTCTTTTTCATATATACTCGTCTATTTTCCATCGTCGTTCCCCTTTTTCAAAAGTTCAACAAATATCGACATGTAAACAATCATCATTTTACAAAATTTTTATGAAGTCGTAAACGAAAATTTTTTACTGTGCGACGTCAAACTCCACATATACGTGCTCGCCTTCTATGATTGTGCTTTTCCCATTTGTCAGTTCGGTCATCCATGCGCGGAATTCGTCTTTTCGTTTTTCTTCAACGTATGTGTCGATCGTGACGTGCTCAGCATAATGAATGTCTTTAATGGAGTAGGTTGAAGCGCGCAGTTCATTTTCGACTTTCCCAAGCCATGTATAGTCGATCGTTGTATGCATCATGCGCATGAGTTTTCGCTCGACGATGCCTGCCGCTTTCAGTCCTTCCGTCACCGCCTTGCCATAGGCGCGCACCAGACCGCCGGCACCGAGTTTGATGCCGCCGAAATAGCGTGTGACGACAACGACCGTGTTTTTTAGTTTTTTCTTTTTTAATACTTCAAGCATCGGAACGCCTGCAGTGCCGCTCGGTTCGCCATCATCGTTTGCTTTTTGGATGTGGTCGTGTTCGCCAATGAGGTAGGCCGAGCAGTTATGCGTTGCATCCCAATGTTTTTTCTTTATTTGTTGAATAAAGCGAATCGCTTCTTCTTCAGTCGTTGCCCGTTCGACATAACTGATGAAGCGTGATTTTTCAATGATGATTTCTGTTTCTCCATATCCTTTTACCGTATAGTATGCCTCTAACAAAGCGGAATCACCTCAAATGTAGATTGGAATGTTATTCGTCTTTTGTCGAAAAATGCTGATGGAAATTGCTGAAACGTGCTATAATAAATTATAAAGCGATATATCCAATGTTCAAAGCAAGAAAAGCGTTTGAATAAAAGTCAGAAAAGTCGTTTTGTTTGACTTTTAGTCATTTTTTCTTTAGGTGGTGTGTATGTCCAATAAAAAGATGAATGCAAAAGAGCTGGACCGAATTGTAAAAAAAATGATTGAGACAGTCGATCAAAGTAAAGCGGAAATTTTTCATATTAGTGAACAATCGCGAAAAGAACATGAGCGGTTGCTTGAAGAGTTACGTCGGACGAAAGAAGAAGTACAACGTGTCATCTTTCAAACAGATAACTTAGAAATGAAAACGAAGTTAGCGCGACAACGGTTGTCGGACGTCAGTAAAAACTTCTCGCGTTATACGGAAGCTGAAATTCGCCAAGCATATGAGAAAGCGCATTCGCTACAAATGGAACTCGCGATGGCACAAGAAAAAGAAAAGCAGTTGCGTCAACGTCGCGATGAGTTAGAAAGACGGCTTGCGGCTGTCAAAGAAACGATTGAACGGGCAGACCATTTAATCGGTCAAGTGACCGTTGTGTTAAACTATTTAAACGGGGATTTCCGTGAATTAAGTGAATTTATTACCGGTGCGAATGAAAAACAAGAATTTGGACTTCGCATTATTGAGGCACAAGAAGAAGAACGGAAGCGCCTGTCGCGAGAAATTCACGACGGTCCTGCACAAATGCTTGCGAACGTCATTATGCGTTCTGACTTAATTGAACGCATTTACCGCGAACGTGGAGCAGAAGAAGCGATTCGTGAAATGCGCGATTTAAAAAAGATGGTTCGCTCCGCGTTGTATGAGGTGCGTCGCATCATTTACGATTTACGACCAATGGCTCTTGATGATCTTGGTTTGATCCCAACGTTAAAAAAATATTTACAAACGATTGAAGAATATCATAAAAAAACAATTACGTTTACATACATAGGAGAGGTGCGTCGCCTGTCCGATCGTTTTGAAGTCGCCATTTTTCGTCTCGTGCAAGAAGCGGTGCAAAACGCATTAAAGCATGCGGAGGCGCAGGAGATTCAAGTAAAAATGGAGCTAAAAAAAGATCATTTGCTGATCGTCGTGAAAGATGATGGGAAAGGCTTTAATCCGAACGAAAAAAAAGATAAAGCATTCGGGTTAATCGGTATGCGTGAGCGAATCGAATGGTTGGAAGGAAAGCTGCATCTTTACTCACAACTTGGACGTGGAACGATTGTGACGATGCACATTCCGATTCAGCAGACGAAAGAGAAAGGGGAACAACAATGAAAACACGCATCGTGTTAATTGATGACCATAAATTGTTTCGTGAAGGAATTAAACGTATTTTAGATTTCGAGCAAGATTTCGAAGTTGTTGCGGAAGGAAGCGACGGTGACGAAGTGTTAGCGCTTGTTGAGCGATATAAACCTGATGTTGTCATTATGGACATTAACATGCCTCATGTTAACGGTGTAGAAGCCACACGTCAGCTGATTGAAGCATATCCAGATACAAAGGTGATCATTTTGTCGATTCATGATGATGAAAGTTACGTCATGCATGCGTTGCAAACGGGAGCGATGGGGTATTTGTTGAAGGAAATGGATGCGGACGCTTTAATTGAAGCGGTTCGTGTTGTGGCAGAAGGCGGTTCATATTTGCATCCGAAAGTGACGCACAATCTTGTGAAAGAATATCGTCGTCTCGTCGCAGGAGAAGGAGTAGAAAAAGAAAAGCAAAATCAAAGTGTATGTCGTCCGTACCATTTATTAACGCGCAGAGAGTGTGAAGTATTGCAGCTGTTGGCGGACGGAAAAAGCAATAAAGGCATTGCCGATGCGCTATTTATTAGCGAAAAAACAGTGAAAAACCATGTAAGCAATATTTTACAAAAGCTAAATGTTAACGATCGGACGCAAGCCGTAGTCGTTGCGATTAAAAACGGTTGGGTCGAAGTGAAATAAGGTTGTCGAGTGGATTCGACAACCTCAGACTGTTGACAAAATGGTTGGAAGACACCTGTCTTTCAACCATTTTGTTCCATTTGGGCATTTGTC
>NZ_JAIWYK010000420.1:0-222 GCF_022030075.1 Anoxybacillus sp. LAT27 | reverse complement strand
CGCGCCCATCGTCGCAAGTCCGGCGACCGCGAGCAAACGCAAGGCCAGCCCCAGCATGACTCGGTCGGCGGCAGGTGGTGTTACAGGTTCGACGGAGGCCGGGGCAGGGGGTTGGGTGATTGGTTGTCTCCACAGTACCGGTCGGTCCATGACGCCGCGCGTCGCGTGACACAAGCGCGGGGGTGACGTGTGCGCTGCCAGCCGCTATCCGCACGGCCATGA
>NZ_JAIWYK010000419.1:0-222 GCF_022030075.1 Anoxybacillus sp. LAT27 | reverse complement strand
TGGAAATCGGCATCTATTTCGTCGGATTCAAGCTGGTGCTGGACAACCTGGACCGTCCGCTTCACTTGCTGGCGTATTGCCTGAGTTACGGGGCCGGGGTCCTGATTGGGGTCAGGATCGAGGAGCGGCTGGCCATCGGTTACATCACCGTCAACGTGGTGACTCCATCCCTGGATTCCCCCTTGCCGCAGCGTTTGCGGGAAAAGGGATACGGGGTAACCA
>NZ_JAIWYK010000418.1:0-222 GCF_022030075.1 Anoxybacillus sp. LAT27 | reverse complement strand
AAATCGTAAAACACAATACCGATGTAACGGAGCCGGCCGACGCACGTTTCTGAACAAACTGTCGGCAATCCTGCTTCAATACGCGGAAAACAAAACGTGCATTTCTCCGCCTTATGCGTTTTCCAATTAAAGTACACTTTTTTATACGGACAGCCGGTCACACAAAACCGCCAGCTCCGGCACGCGTCATGGTCAACAAGCACAATGCCGTCCTCATCCCGC
>NZ_JAIWYK010000417.1:0-222 GCF_022030075.1 Anoxybacillus sp. LAT27 | reverse complement strand
CCGCAAGAGCAAGACGTTGAAGGGTGCGACGGAAGAAGCAATTCAACAGCAGCGTCTGCAACTGCAAAGCGCCCAGAACCAACTGGACAAGGCCAAGCGGGAGTTTGAGCAGGGCCAAAAGCTGTTCGAAGGCGGCGCCATCTCCCGAAGCGAATGGAACGACCGGAAATGGGCCGTGGACCAGGCGCAGATAGCCGTGAACAACGCCAAGCTGGCCCTCGA
>NZ_JAIWYK010000416.1:0-222 GCF_022030075.1 Anoxybacillus sp. LAT27 | reverse complement strand
CCCCGGCTCTCGACAGCAGTGGAATGGCAATAAACAGGGCAGGGGAAATGCCCGCTTTGATCGCTTCATGCAAAAACAGCCAGCGGAACGATAACAAACAAATGAGCGACAACACAGCGAACGCGCCGACGCGCGAATCGGCCATGATCTCTTGCCGCCGCTTGGCGTCCCGGTACGAAAAAAAGGCATCGCTCACGTCCATAAAGCCGTCGGCGTGCAGCC
>NZ_JAIWYK010000415.1:0-222 GCF_022030075.1 Anoxybacillus sp. LAT27 | reverse complement strand
ATTTGGCGGAAGAGGTCCACCTTGCGGTATTTCGGTTCTTCCCCCAACCCAAGGGCCAGACCGCGGTAAAAATCCATCACGCCTCCGGTGGATAACGGAAAGTAGACGACATGATACAATGATGGATTCAATGACTCTTTCAGCGCCCGAAGGGCGAACGTCTTGCCCGCCCCCGGCTCTCCGATCAACAGCCCGATTCCCCGCGTTCGCTTCACGTACTCC
>NZ_JAIWYK010000414.1:0-222 GCF_022030075.1 Anoxybacillus sp. LAT27 | reverse complement strand
CCGGAATGCCAAACTCCAGCAAATCGACGCCTTCAACCGATTTGATGCAGTCAGCATAATATTGCGCCGCGCCGCCGATCGCGTTCAAATACACGCCACCGTGTTCTTTTAACGCTTGCAGCGTTTTCGCGCCCATGCCGCCTTTGCCGATGACAGCACGGACGCCGAATTTTTTCATGATGTCGCCTTGATACGGCTCTTCGCGAATGCTCGTCGTCGGGC
>NZ_JAIWYK010000413.1:0-222 GCF_022030075.1 Anoxybacillus sp. LAT27 | reverse complement strand
AATGGACTACATTTTATATCTGACTGGCTTTTTCGCATATCAAAAACCAACAGAATTGACAGCAGATTTAGAGGACGAGTTAGTTAAATGGGTAAGAACAGTTAATTTTACAAACCAATCTAATAGCACAAGACGTGAAATCTTTTCGGACTTACTGGAATTGAGATTAAATCCAGTAAAACAATAGTAAAAAGCGTAGCAACACTTATTACGTTGCTACGC
>NZ_JAIWYK010000412.1:0-222 GCF_022030075.1 Anoxybacillus sp. LAT27 | reverse complement strand
AGCCGGAAACGGCGATGCCTGCGAGCAGCATCGCATATCGCTCAAGCGGCGACACCGGCGTTTGCAGCTGCGGAATCATCATTAACAAATCGATCAGTACGCCGACGGTCACCATATTCAAAAAAGCACCGAGCTGAGGAAGCCGTTTCATCAGCAACGACGATGCCGCGAGCACCGCCACCCCGACAATGATCGACCATAGACCAATCGTTAGGCCAAACT
>NZ_JAIWYK010000411.1:0-223 GCF_022030075.1 Anoxybacillus sp. LAT27 | reverse complement strand
AGCCGAGCGGCGTCACCATGCCAAGCCCCGTGACGACAACCCGCCTCATATCGCAAATCTCCGTTTCGAAATATTTCACGGCCGATAACAAGAAACCGGCTGACCGCCGAGAAGCGGTCCGTCCGGTTTCAATGTTGTCCCGCGAAAATGAAGAGCCTTAGCTCTTCGCGTTCTTCTCGAGAAACTTCGTGGCGTCGCCGACGGTGAGAATCGTCTCCGCGGC
>NZ_JAIWYK010000410.1:0-223 GCF_022030075.1 Anoxybacillus sp. LAT27 | reverse complement strand
AGATAAAGTATTAACAGAATTTTGTAATCAAGTGCAACGTAAACTCAATGTGATACGCACACAACTAGAAGAAAAACCTTATTCAATGTTGTCGGAAGATTATTTTGCTTTTAAACGATTAACTATTACAGCGCTTGAGGCTGAAAGAAAGACATTGCTCAAGCTGCGAAGAAGCGGTGAGATCAATGATGAAGTATTCCATAATCTTATTGATGAGCTTGAT
>NZ_JAIWYK010000409.1:0-223 GCF_022030075.1 Anoxybacillus sp. LAT27 | reverse complement strand
ACTGTCGTGCTCGCAATGCACTGCGATCCAGGGGCGGAACGCCGGGTCCTTTTCCTGTTTGCTCAACAGCGCATCGCGGGCATTGACCACCAGGTTGATCAGCACCTGCTCAAGCTGGTCGACGTAACCTTTGACCTGCATCGCAGCGTCCGCTGGCGTGACGCGCACCTCCACACCTTTGCCGCGCAAGCCTTCACCGAGCAGTGACAGCGTGCCTTCCACC
>NZ_JAIWYK010000408.1:0-223 GCF_022030075.1 Anoxybacillus sp. LAT27 | reverse complement strand
ACCTGTTCGGCCAGCGGTAGCACATTGACCGGTCGCAGCGCCTCGCTCCGGGTGCGGTGCTGCTGCGAGAGACGGGCGAGCAAGTCGTTCATGCGCGCGGCAGAGTCCTGCAAGGTTGCGATCATATCTGCGCGGAAATCGGGGTTGTCGGCATGGCGCTCGGCATTGCGCGCCACCAGCGTCAACTGGCTGACCAGATTCTTGATATCGTGGAGGATGAACG
>NZ_JAIWYK010000407.1:0-223 GCF_022030075.1 Anoxybacillus sp. LAT27 | reverse complement strand
AGCTCTGCTGTCAAGACCGCATTTTGCGGCCAGCGACCCTTCTCGTGCAACGGATGGTACATAAACAGTTCGTATCCATGAACAGGCATTTGGGCGGTCTGCTGAAGCAATGCCAGTTCGAAATTTGGCTTGGGATGATGGATATAATGTTGAATATTCGTTTCGTAAAACGATGCGACGAACAACAGTCCAGTCAGCAACACTCCCCGCGCTCCCCACGTTC
>NZ_JAIWYK010000406.1:0-223 GCF_022030075.1 Anoxybacillus sp. LAT27 | reverse complement strand
AAGCCTGCAGAGGTGCCCATCGGAGCGATGACCGCTCTGGTCGGCATCCCGTTCTTCATCTACGTGGCGAGAAAGGGGCTGGAGAAGAAATGAAGTCGTATCTGCCGCTGCGCAACAAGAAAGGCTCCTTTTCCTTTCACATTCACAAGAAAACGCTGCTGTACGCTGCTGTCTGCCTGCTGCTGACCGGAGCCGTCACGGTAGTCAGCCTGGGGATGGGCGA
>NZ_JAIWYK010000405.1:0-223 GCF_022030075.1 Anoxybacillus sp. LAT27 | reverse complement strand
CATGATGCCGCGCTATAGTGTGCTGGCTGACTACGCCAACGAAATCGGCTATTTTACGTTTTGGTTGAGCATCGCATCGATTGCCGCTGCGTATCAGCTTGGCGTCCGCCTCCGGCGCCAGCCGCTTCTGCCGGGCGGCATGTCTTTCCGGCAGGCATCAGAGTAGAGCGTTGAACACAAGGAGGAACGTTGGGCGGCAGCTTTCTATTATAGATGCAACGAA
>NZ_JAIWYK010000404.1:0-223 GCF_022030075.1 Anoxybacillus sp. LAT27 | reverse complement strand
CCGGCGAGGACGCTGACCCATTGGAACGAATGGGCGTACGTCATGGGAGGTAAGACGATTGTGGGGGGCCTGTTGGGCGGTTTGATTGGCGTGGAGTTGACAAAAAATTGGATCGGTCTGCGCCAATCCACCGGAGACGACATGGTGTTTCCCCTCATCACCGGCATGGCGATCGGCCGGATCGGCTGCTTTTTGACGGGCCTGGACGATCACACCCACGGTA
>NZ_JAIWYK010000403.1:0-223 GCF_022030075.1 Anoxybacillus sp. LAT27 | reverse complement strand
ATGCTTGTGAAAGGAAAACCGCTCCGCAACTAAAGCGGAGGAGATCAAGGGGGGATTGGCGTGAGAGAAGCGGTCATTGTCGCAGGTGCGCGCACACCGGTCGGCAAAGCGAAAAAAGGAACGCTCGCCCACGTGCGGCCGGATGATTTAGGGGCGCTCGTCGTCAAAGAAACGATCAAGCGCGCGGGGACCTATGAAGGAAACATTGACGACTTGATTATCG
>NZ_JAIWYK010000402.1:0-223 GCF_022030075.1 Anoxybacillus sp. LAT27 | reverse complement strand
AGTCAAATTCGCGGATGCGGCTATATTCATCCATCATCCACGCCATAATTTGCGAGTTGGTAAACACGTCCGGCGCCGGGATATCTTTGGATGGCCCCACGATCTGGCTGATCGCCCGCACATAGCCGCGGCTGAGCCGCTCCAGCTCACCCATCGACATGTTCCGCGGGTCGCAGACGATGCCACCTTTGCCGCCGCCATACGGCAAGCCGACAATTCCGGC
>NZ_JAIWYK010000433.1:0-201 GCF_022030075.1 Anoxybacillus sp. LAT27 | reverse complement strand
CGACCTCACGCTTATCAGGCGTGCGCTCTAACCAGCTGAGCTATAGGCCCATACATACGTATCATATTTTTATGAGGTGCATCTCCTCAGCAGAGGGCTGTTCCCTCAAAACTGAACAAAACAGACAGCGGAATTTTATCATATGATTGTTATGTTTGTCAACATGTACGGAGAAATCCTCCGCTTTTCTTTATGTCTAGC
>NZ_JAIWYK010000401.1:0-223 GCF_022030075.1 Anoxybacillus sp. LAT27 | reverse complement strand
CCCCGCCACGGCCAGCAGGATCAGGCCGTACAGCAGGCCGATCCACCACAAGCGGATCCTGCCGAACAAAAGCGAATACAGAAAGACGGCCATGATCGTCTCCACAAACAGCACCAGCGTCCCCAGCCCGATGCCCGCCCAGGAGTTTGCCCTCGCCGTGCCGAGAATCGGCCGGGCGAACGCTTCCACGCCGTATGGTGTGAAGTTCAGATAATGGGCGGCC
>NZ_JAIWYK010000400.1:0-223 GCF_022030075.1 Anoxybacillus sp. LAT27 | reverse complement strand
CCAGGACGTCAAGCTGCTCGACGGCGGGCGCAAGAAGTGGGAGCTCGACGGTCGCGAGCTGGTCAAGGACGTCCCCGAGCGCCCGCAGACCTCCTACGTCGCGAAGGACGCCGACCTGTCGATCCGCGCCTTCCGCGACGAGGTCGTCGCCTCGATCGGGTCGAAGAACCTCGTCGACGTCCGCAGCCCTGACGAGTTCAGCGGCAAGATCAAGGCGCCGGCC
>NZ_JAIWYK010000399.1:0-223 GCF_022030075.1 Anoxybacillus sp. LAT27 | reverse complement strand
AACAGAAATGTCGGGAGTTCATCTCATTTCCGATGGACTCGCTCTAAATAGCGGATGTAGTTTTGCAGAATATGGCGATCTTGATGGTCTGGAATTCGGCGCAAAGCGGATTCAATCTCCCTTTCGTTCACGTCAATCTCTTCGTCCACCACCTCCTCCAACAACATGTGAACAAGTTCTTCTTCACTAAGCATCTCCCCATAGCTATCTGACCCATACCTGT
>NZ_JAIWYK010000398.1:0-224 GCF_022030075.1 Anoxybacillus sp. LAT27 | reverse complement strand
CAAAACATTCAACCGCGCAAAGAAGATTATGTTTATCCGTCTCTCCACTCACCGATCACCGACGATCTCCATATCGTTTGGGAAGCGAGCAAAGAAGTGACGCTGACGGTCAATGGAAAAAAGAAAAAGATATGGACGACAGCCGATACAGTCGCGGAGCTGCTCCGTTCGCAGCACGTGGCAGTCGGGCCGTATGACAAAGTGGCGCCGGCGCTTTCGGCGAA
>NZ_JAIWYK010000397.1:0-224 GCF_022030075.1 Anoxybacillus sp. LAT27 | reverse complement strand
CACCGTAATCTTGACCGACACTTCTCCCTCGCCGTCCAGCACCTCCATGTAGATCGGCTGGGAGGCGAACCGGGCTTCCGCCGGATATTGGCCGTTGCTTACGATCAGCGGAATCGCCGTTCCCTTGGTCACCCGGGTGCCCGGCTCGTAAGGCGAAGGCATGCCGATGACAATGCCCGGCGTGTCCGTATAGGCCGGTTCCTGCCTGATGTTTTGCTGGTCGA
>NZ_JAIWYK010000396.1:0-224 GCF_022030075.1 Anoxybacillus sp. LAT27 | reverse complement strand
TATCACTTTTGTCGTGGTCCAACAATTGCAGGATCAAGTCCTTCTCCGTCGTGCCCCGTTTCAGCTCCAGCTCCGTCTGCAATTTGGTGATCGCCTGCAGCAGTTCGGCGCGAACCTCCTCCATCCTCTCCAGGCGGTGTTCGATGCGCTCCAGCCATTTGGTCGCCACGGACATTTTTCCTTCCAGTTGGTCGATCCGTTCCTCGAACTTGTCCAGGCGTTGA
>NZ_JAIWYK010000395.1:0-224 GCF_022030075.1 Anoxybacillus sp. LAT27 | reverse complement strand
CTTCGCAGCGGCATGATGAAATTCGTCAATGACAATGAGATCAAACACGTCTTTCGCAAATATTTCTAAATGTTTTTTCATGCTTAGCGTAAAAATCGACGCAAAGACGACATCGGCTTGTCCTTCTTTCACTTTGCCGTCGTAAATACCGAACGTCTTATCCGAAAGCACTTGCGCAAACGATCGCTTCGCTTGATGTAAAATTTCTTCGCGGTGCGCTACAA
>NZ_JAIWYK010000394.1:0-224 GCF_022030075.1 Anoxybacillus sp. LAT27 | reverse complement strand
CTTGCGCCGGCAGAACCTGCGCCGGTGACGGAAGCAGGCCTGGGGACAGAGCCGCCTGCTGCCGAGCCTCTCTACGCTCCCGAGACGGAACGGGCCACAGCAGAGCCCGGAGGCGATACATCGGCCGTGCCACTGCTCTTTCCGGTCGGGCAGGTACACGGCACCTACATCGTGGCGCAGAACGACGACGGCATGTATCTGATTGACCAGCACGCCGCGCAGGA
>NZ_JAIWYK010000393.1:0-224 GCF_022030075.1 Anoxybacillus sp. LAT27 | reverse complement strand
ATGAAGCTGCCTGCCGCCAACTGGCCAGTCGGGCGCGGGCACATGTGCGCGATGCACGCCCGCGCTTCCCGCTTGCCCGGAGTCAGGGCAAGGCCATCGCCACCGCCTTTTTCGAGGCTTCGCAGAAGGGCGACCTGACGCAACTGGGCGACCTTCTGGCGCAGGATGTGCAATTCCATTCCGATGGCGGCGGGAAACGACCTTCGGTCGCCCGTATCCTGCAC
>NZ_JAIWYK010000392.1:0-225 GCF_022030075.1 Anoxybacillus sp. LAT27 | reverse complement strand
TGCGCGGGTGGCCAACGACGCGGCGGAGCATGCGCCGCAGGTCGACCCGCTCCTCGTAGGTGAGAAACAGGTCGCTGACCCCTCCCCACACCACCGCCGAGCGGAGCCCGGGACACTCGATCGCCGCCAGCAGCGCCATGATCCCGCCGCGGGAAAACCCGTAGACGCTGATCCGCTCCCGGTCCACGCCCGGCATCGCGTGCAGCAGCTCGTAGGCGGCGAACA
>NZ_JAIWYK010000391.1:0-225 GCF_022030075.1 Anoxybacillus sp. LAT27 | reverse complement strand
AACAGCAGTTTGTGGGATGTCTGGATGATGATCCTCTTCGGCGTGATCGGTTATCTCATGAAGAAATTGGATCTGCCGATAGCTGCGACTGTGTTGACATTCGTCTTGGGTTCGCAGATTGAGTCAACCCTGCTTCAGTCTCTGGCCACGTCGCAGAATGGCTTGTTGATTTTCTTTGAACGCCCGATATCGGGAACCCTGATTTCTTTGGGGATCGTGATCCTG
>NZ_JAIWYK010000390.1:0-225 GCF_022030075.1 Anoxybacillus sp. LAT27 | reverse complement strand
GATCGCCTGCCAGGCAAGAAAAAATCTTAGTGGAGGTCTATCATGTCTGACTGTCAGCATCAATTAAAATTGTTCGCTCTGAACTCGAACATGAAGTTGGCGAAGGAAATTGCGGAAGTCATGGGAATCGAGCTCGGCAAATGTTCCGTTTCCCGTTTCAGCGACGGGGAAATTCAAATCAACATTGAAGAAAGTATCCGCGGCGACGCTGTGTTCGTCATCCAA
>NZ_JAIWYK010000389.1:0-225 GCF_022030075.1 Anoxybacillus sp. LAT27 | reverse complement strand
CCAAGGCGCGGGCGATCCCGACACGCTGCTGCTGTCCGCCCGAGAGCTGGCTGGGGTAATGATCGCACTTGTCGGACAGCCCCACTTTCTCCAGCATCTCTAGGCTTCGCTCCCTTGCCTCTTTCTTGGGCACCTTTTGGGCGACGATCAGCCCTTCCATGACGTTTTCCAGGGCCGTTTTATGCTTGAACAGATTGTAGTGCTGAAAGACCATGGCCGTTTTCC
>NZ_JAIWYK010000388.1:0-225 GCF_022030075.1 Anoxybacillus sp. LAT27 | reverse complement strand
GACGATCGCGCAAAAAGCGCTCGCTTACGGAATGAAAGGGGTGCTCGTTGACGGCAACGATGTGCTGGCGGTGTATGACGTGATGAAACAGGCGGTCGAAGCCGCCCGCCGCGGCGAGGGTCCCATGTTGATCGAGGCGCTCACCTATCGGCTTGGGCCGCACACGACGGCGGACGATCCGACGAAATACCGGCGGCCGGAAGAGGTTGAAACATGGCGGACGAA
>NZ_JAIWYK010000387.1:0-225 GCF_022030075.1 Anoxybacillus sp. LAT27 | reverse complement strand
AGCACCCAGGGCGCTCGCCAGGGTCCAGGCGACGACGGCCTTCCCAGCGGCCCCAGTAAGGGCAGCCACCAGGGCGCCCAGGACGGCACCAGCGATCACCGAAACGAGCACCGCAGCTCGTAGCCGTTTGGCGAGAAACTTGGCTCGGTCAATCGGAGCGTCCATGAGCCAGAATCCCTCAGCTGCCGAGGCAAGTACCGGCCCAAACACCCGGGCCGCGGCCAG
>NZ_JAIWYK010000386.1:0-225 GCF_022030075.1 Anoxybacillus sp. LAT27 | reverse complement strand
CGAGACATCCGCCAAGGTTCGCTACGCGCTGGAGAGCGTCGTGGCGCGCGGAACGGGGAACAAGGCGTACATCGAGGGCTACCGCGTCGGCGGCAAGACCGGTACGGCGCAGAAGGTAAAAAACGGCAGGTACGTTAACGGGGAGTACATCGTCTCCTTTATCGGCTTCGCGCCGGCGGACGACCCCCAGATTCTGGTCTATTTCGCCGTCGACAACCCCAAGGC
>NZ_JAIWYK010000385.1:0-225 GCF_022030075.1 Anoxybacillus sp. LAT27 | reverse complement strand
CTAATGGCTCATGGTTAGGTATACACTCACAGTGAACGATGTCCCTTCCTCTACTAGCATATTCGAAGATGTCAGATGCGTCGGGACAACTCGTAGCAAACTCGATGATGTAACGCTCGTTGCTCTACCTACTGAGCTAATGGCTCATGGGTTCAATAACACTCCGAGACAACGATGCCCCTTCCTCTACAAGCTTATTCGAAGATGTCAAGTGCGTCGGGGCAA
>NZ_JAIWYK010000384.1:0-226 GCF_022030075.1 Anoxybacillus sp. LAT27 | reverse complement strand
GAAAGACTTGCGAAGCACACGCCCCCGGTCATCCACGAAGCAGGCGTAGTGGGTTCGTTTCGCGATATCGATTCCCACGACAAGCGTTTGTTCGGTTACTTGATCAATTTTATAGTTTTGTGTACAATTCATCTGAAGTCCTCCTTGGTATGGTGAGTAATGTTTGACACCCCTGCATCATACCAAGAGGACTTTTTTTGATCAAGTCCCCCGGAAAAGCTCCTAA
>NZ_JAIWYK010000383.1:0-226 GCF_022030075.1 Anoxybacillus sp. LAT27 | reverse complement strand
ATCACCCAGGTGGCATCCACGGCGGAGGCGAGAAGAGGCAGTGTCGGTTCCATGCAATCCACTCCTTTTTGATGTCAGATAAACTGACATTTTGTTTGTTATGTGAGATTATATGACATGAAATGGTGGAATGCAATCACTTTTTCGCAAGGCTCGTACATGTGCATGTGAGGGGAATCTTGTTTGCTCAAAAAGGAGGGGGGATGATCGCCAAAAGAAAAAGGAC
>NZ_JAIWYK010000382.1:0-226 GCF_022030075.1 Anoxybacillus sp. LAT27 | reverse complement strand
AGGACTCTGTCCATTCCCCTCTCACCTGCCAGTTTCGGTCAACAAGCAACACTTTGACTGCACTTGTTCCTAAATCGACGCCAATGACGTATTCCAAAGTCATCCCTCTTTCACGAACGGGATACGCTCGGCACACTGACTTCCAACAAATATTGGTTGAGCAGCGTTTTCAAGCGTTCGAGACGGCCGGACGTATTGCGAATTTCGCCGAGCTGCAAGGCATACT
>NZ_JAIWYK010000381.1:0-226 GCF_022030075.1 Anoxybacillus sp. LAT27 | reverse complement strand
ATCGTAGCCAACTCTCGAATCAACCGTTCGTCAATGCTGGGTTGGAAAGCAAAATCAAAATCCTCCAGCGTTTTTCGGTAAGGCAAGTGTGCGAGTTTGGTGCGTACCTCCATATTCCGTTTTTGACGTTCCGCTATCTCTGCATCTAGAAGCATGTTGAGAAAGGACAGATAGGTGGGCTGTCCATGACTTGCCGCTTCCAAATGGGCATCCAAGAGTAGAGCCG
>NZ_JAIWYK010000082.1:0-14274 GCF_022030075.1 Anoxybacillus sp. LAT27 | reverse complement strand
ACTCTCCATAGAAAGTTCATATCTCTAGCTTCTTTACGCTTTTCGCTTCGTTCAGTTTTCAAGGAACATCTCTTTGTCGCTGTTTGGCTGTTTGAGCGACCTTTTTAATGTATCATTTACTGTTTTTCTTGTCAACACTTTTTTCTTTTTTATTTTTTCATAAACTACTTGTTTCAATCAGCAATAAGTATATTATCAAAAACAGCATACCTCGTCAACTATCTTTTTTTAAAAAAAATAAGGCTTGGAAGTAACGATCCAAGCCTCTTCATCATCCATAACTACGGTAGTTACTCAACTAAAAATGCAAAGTACAAAATGAAAACAACAAATAAACCATACATAATTGGATGAACTTCTTTTGCTTTACCTTTTGCTATCATTGTAATTGGATAGAAAATAAATCCGATCGCAATTCCTGTTGCAATACTGTACGTTAAAGGCATTGCGATTAATGTTAAAAATGAAGGAACAGCAATTTCAAAACGAGTCCATTCGATTTTTCCGAGCGATGATACCATCAGCACACCGACAATAATTAATGCCGGTGCTGTAACTGGTGCTGTCACAACCGATAACAGCGGAGAGAAAAATAACGCAAGCAAAAATAAGATTGCTGTTACGACAGAAGTAAAACCTGTACGTCCACCAGCTGCTACCCCAGCTGATGATTCAATATACGATGTTGTCGTAGACGTTCCTAAAATTGCTCCCACAACTGTTGCACAAGAATCTGCAAAAAGCGCTTTTCCTGCTCGTGGCAATTTATTATCTTTTAATAACCCTGCTTGATTAGCGACTGCCACTAGCGTTCCTGCGGTATCAAAAAAATCGACGAATAAAAACGTTAACACAACAGCTAGCATTTTAATGTTGAAAATTTGGTCAAGGTGCTCAAAAGCTACTCCAAACGTAGGTGCCAAACTCGGTACAGCACCAACTACTTTTGTTGGCACATCGATTAGCCCCACAATCATTCCAACAATAGCTGTAATTACCATTCCAATGAAGATTCCGCCGTTTACACGACGAACCATTAAAATAACGGTAATGACTACTCCGAAAATAGCTAACAATGTGTTCCCATTTGTTAAATGACCTAAGCCAACAAGAACCGCATCGTTATTAACAATAATACCTGCGTTTTGGAATCCAATAAACGTAATAAATAATCCGATTCCTGCACCAACTGCATATTTTAAATCTTCTGGAATTGAATTGATAATTTTTTCACGAATACCACTTAGCGTAAGCAAGATAAAAATCATTCCAGACATGAGGACACCAGATAACGCAGTTTGCCACGGAATCCCCATCGTCAATACAACAGTAAAAGCAAAGAAAGCATTTAATCCCATACCCGGCGCAAGTGCAATTGGATAGCGTGCAATTAATCCCATGAGTAAAGATCCAACAGCTGCTGCAATCGCCGTCGCCGTAAATACTGCCCCTTGATCCATTCTCATTTCATTTGGCAAATCTGGTACAGCACTTAACGATAAAACAGCTGGATTAACAAATAAAATATAAGCCATCGATAAAAACGTCGTTAAGCCCGCGATGATCTCTCTTTTGTAATTCGTGCCGAGCTCATCGAATTGAAAATACTTCTTAATCACTTTAAGTCCCTCCATATGTTGTAGTAAAAAGAAAAACGCTTCTAGCAAACTACCAGAAGCGTGACTATGATGCATAATGCACAGAACATAGAGAGGAATCAAGCAGATTCCTCTCCCCCACATTACACATCGTAGTCAAGCTATTTACGGTAGCTTGGTAGAGACTCTCGAGCCATATTCTCGAGATTATACGATGTATCCTCTATTTATTTCACACATACATTCTAGCAATGAAAGTGAGTGAAGTCAATATAAATAACGAACATTTTTTTGTAATTGTTTTTTTTTGTTCGTTTTTCACTCCCATTCGATCGTTGCTGGTGGCTTACTTGTAATGTCGTATACAACACGATTGACATGAGGCACTTCGTTTACGATGCGTGTTGAAATAGCTTCTAACACATCCCACGGAATACGTGCCCAGTCCGCTGTCATTCCATCAATTGAAGTAACTGCACGAATACCAACCGTGTAATCATACGTACGAGCATCTCCCATCACCCCGACGCTACGAATATCAGGAAGGACGGTGAAGTATTGCCAAATATCACGGTCGAGACCGGCTTTTTTAATTTCTTCCCGTAAAATCGCATCCGACTCCCGAACAATTTCTAGCTTTTCTTCTGTCACTTCACCTAATACACGAATGCCAAGTCCTGGTCCTGGAAACGGCTGGCGCCACACGATCTCGTCTGGGATACCTAACTCTGTGCCGAGTGCGCGCACTTCATCTTTGAAAAGTGTATTTAACGGTTCAATTAACTTAAATTTCATATCTTCAGGTAATCCACCAACATTATGGTGCGATTTAATCGTTTGAGCCGTCGCTGTACCACTTTCAATAATGTCCGTATAAAGCGTACCTTGTACTAAAAATTCAATACCGTCCAGCTTTGCCGCTTCGTCATCAAACACGTAAATGAACTCATTCCCAATAATTTTTCGTTTTTGCTCTGGATCGCTTACACCTTTTAATTTGTTTAAAAACCGTTCTTTTGCATCCACCTTAATGACGTTCATATGAAACCCTTCACGGAAAGTTTTCATGACACTGTCCGCTTCTCCTTTACGAAGCAAACCGTGATCGACAAAAATGCACGTCAATTGGTCACCGATGGCACGATGGACGAGAACAGCCGCTACCGATGAATCGACACCACCACTTAAAGCGCAAAGTACTTTTTTATCTCCAACAAGTTCACGAATTTTGCGCACTTCGTGATCAATAAAGCTTCCCATCGTCCAATCGCCTTTACACTCACAAATGTTAAACACGAATCGTTTTAATAGTTCATTTCCATATACTGAATGACGCACTTCTGGATGAAACTGAACGGCATAAAACTTTCTCGTTTCATCGCTCATCGCAGCAATTGGGCAAGATGGACTTGTTGCATCAACCGTAAACCCTTCTGGCGTTTTTGTCACCAAGTCGCCATGACTCATCCAAACAATTTGCTCTGTCGGTAAGCTGCTGAATAGCTGAGACGCACGTTGCACCGTAATCGTTGCTTTTCCGTATTCTCTGTGGGTCGCTTTTTCTACTTTTCCACCTAAATGGTGAGTCATTAACTGCATGCCGTAACAAATGCCTAAAATCGGAATGCCTAACTCAAAAAGCGCCGGGTCACACGTAAACGCTTGTTCATCATATACGCTATTTGGACCACCTGAGAAGACAATTCCTTTTACATTCATTTGTTGAATTTGTTCGGCTGTAATCGTATGTGGATGCAACTCACTATACACACCGAACTCACGAATGCGCCGCGTAATTAGCTGATTGTACTGGCTACCAAAATCTAAAACAACAATCATTTCTTGTTGACTCAAACGACATCACCTCATCTACATATAATAAAAAAAGCTAGCATTCATACCCTCTCATAAAAAAACGAAGGCAGAATTCTAGCAATATAGAACACTGCCTTCGTAGTCGGGTCATTTACGGTGTCCCGGTAGAGACTCTCGAACCATATTATCGAGGATATACGAAGGTGCGCATCTTAAATTTTAATCCATTCTACCAACTTCATTCCTCGTCGGTCAAGATGCTGTCTTTTTTATTCAATTTTCTAACAATTAACAACAATATGTAACTTGCATATGATATATGAGCAAAAATTGTAGGAGAATGCACATGAATCAACCGAAAGCACTGATCGGTTCATTTACTCAAGCTATAGGTACTGTTACTTCGGCCATTGCGAGCATTCCTTCTCTAAGCGACAAAAAACAGTTTGCTCTTGATTTATGGGGAAACGTATTGCAAGCAACGGGAAATGCGTTAGAAGCAGATGCTGAAACGCCCAATACGTTAGGTGTATATGGAAATGATATTCAAGCTATTGGCAATATTACCGTTGTCGCTGGACTGTTAAGTGAAGAAGGGAGCCGACTAGAAATTACAGGGAACTGGTTACAATCATTAGGCGGACTTATTTCATTCATAGATGATTGGGAAGATAAGAAATCATCTGTGTTAAGCCCTATCGGAAATTTACTTCAATCGATCGGCAATGCCTTACAAGCCATTGGTGGTGTATGGGAAAAACAAAAGGGCAAAGAAGAAGGGGAGACAATCGGGATTATCGGCGCATGGGTTCAAGCTATCGGTTCTATTCTTTGTTTTTTAGGTCAATTAGAAGACAGGGCTACTTTCGCAACAAAGGAGTAGCCCTTGTTTCTCATGCTAAAAATGAGGAATTTTCTTTCCAACAATAACTAAATCTCTTTTTATCCCATCTAATTCAGCGACTTCCGGCAAATATCCCCACTTCTCAAAACCTACACTCAAAAATAGTTTCATGCTTGGCTCGTTGTGCGCAAAGATGAATCCGAGCAAAGTATCAATGCTAAACTTCGGACACTCCTCGATCACTTTAGCTAAAATCCTTTTCCCTAACCCTTTTCCTCTAAAATTTTCATGAAGATAAATACTTATTTCAGCAGTCGCATGATAGGCTGGTCTCCCGTAAAAAGATTGAAGGCTTACCCAACCACAAACTTCATCTCCATATTCCACCATCCATAAAGGTCTTTGATTAGGGTCGTGTTCCTTAAACCATTCCAATCTATCGTCTACCGATACGGGCTCTGTATCAGCAGTTACTAATCGACTTGGAATTGTCGAGTTGTAAATGCTAACGATTGTCGGTAAATCATCTATACTTGCTATTCTAAATGTAACGTCTTCTAACATAATCATACTCCTTCGCAAATTTTCGTTTAATTGTATATGTCTATATTAACATTCAAACCTCATTTTAAGATGTCTAAAAATAAAAAATACCCTTACATTTTTGTAAGGGTGAATATATAAAAAATGTAGGAGAAGCGGACACATCCACTTCTCCCTAGCGAAATTGAAAGGTATTACATCATGCCGCCCATGTCTGGCATGCCTGGTGTGTTTTTGTTTTCTTCTGGTTTGTCAGCAACGACTGCCTCAGTTGTTAGGAACATAGCGGCAACAGATGCTGCGTTTTGAAGCGCAGAGCGAGTTACTTTTGTTGGGTCAACGATACCCGCTTCGATCATGTCAACCCACTCGCCAGTTGCTGCGTTGAAGCCGATGCCAGGTTTTTCTGTTTTTAAGCGCTCTACGATGACAGAGCCTTCTAAACCAGCGTTTTGCGCGATTTGACGAACTGGCTCTTCAATCGCACGAAGAACGATTTTCACACCAGTTGCTTCGTCGCCTTCAGCTTCAATGGCTGCAACTTTGCTGTACACGTTCATTAACGCTGTACCACCGCCGGCAACGATACCTTCTTCAACTGCCGCACGTGTTGCGTTCAATGCGTCTTCAATGCGTAATTTACGCTCTTTTAATTCTGTTTCTGTTGCAGCACCAACTTTGATTACCGCAACGCCACCAGCTAATTTCGCTAAGCGCTCTTGTAATTTTTCACGGTCAAATTCAGAAGTTGTTTCTTCTAATTGTGCACGAATTTGGTTGATGCGTGCTTGAATGTCTTCGGCACGACCAGCGCCACCAACGATTGTTGTATGTTCTTTTGTTACAACAACTTTCGCTGCACGACCAAGTGAAGCAATTGTTGTTGATTTTAATTCGCGACCTAACTCTTCTGTGATGACTTCGCCGCCTGTTAAGATCGCGATATCTTGAAGCATCGCTTTACGACGATCACCGAAGCCAGGCGCTTTAACTGCAACAGCTGTAAATGTACCACGAAGTTTGTTCACAACTAATGTTGCAAGCGCTTCGCCTTCTACATCTTCAGCAATGATTAATAGCGGCTTGCCTTGTTGAACAACTTGCTCTAATACAGGAAGAAGTTCTTGAATGCTTGAAACTTTTTTATCTGTAATTAAGATGTATGGATTTTCTAATACAGCTTCCATTTTATCAGAGTCTGTGATCATGTATGGAGATACATAACCACGGTCAAATTGCATACCTTCCACAACATCCAATTCTGTTGTGAAACCTTTAGACTCTTCTAATGTGATGACGCCGTCTTTACCAACACGCTCCATTGCTTCTGCGATAAGTTGACCAACTTCTTCGTCAGCTGCAGAAATCGCTGCAACTTGAGCGATAGAATCTTTACCTTCGATTGGTTTAGAGATTGCTTTTAATTCTTCCACAGCAACTGCAACAGCTTTTTCAATACCTTTGCGAATGCCCATTGGGTTCGCACCAGCTGTTACGTTTTTCAATCCTTCACGAATCATCGCTTGTGCCAATACAGTCGCTGTTGTTGTACCGTCACCAGCAACATCGTTTGTTTTGCTTGCTACTTCCGCAACAAGCTTCGCACCCATATTTTCAAACGGATCTTCTAACTCAATTTCTTTTGCAATCGTTACACCGTCATTTGTAATTAATGGAGAACCGAATTTTTTCTCTAATACAACGTTGCGACCTTTTGGACCTAATGTTACTTTTACTGCATCAGCTAATTTATCTACACCGCGTAACATCGCACGACGAGCTTCTTCGCTGAATTTAATTTCTTTTGCCATACATCTTACCCCCTTGATGATGATTTTTTTGTTAAGTATTTTTGTACACTTTATATGTTATCAGACGAACGATTAACCAATCACAGCTAAAATGTCGCTTTCACGTAAGATTAAATATTCTTTTCCGTCATATTTTACTTCTGTGCCTGCATATTTTGAGAAGATGATGCGGTCACCCACACTCACTTCTGGAGCTACACGCTCACCATTATCAAGAACGCGACCTGAGCCAACTGCCACAACTTTTCCTTCTTGTGGTTTTTCTTTCGCTGTGTCTGGTAAAACAATTCCGCTCGCTGTTTTCTCTTCAGTTTGGATTAATTCAATGACAATGCGATCACCTAGTGGCTTCAACACGGCAAACGACCTCCTTAATTAGATTTTCGCTCTATTATTAGCACTCATTACAATCGAGTGCTAACACACTTATTATATTAATGAACTTTTTTTAATTTTGCAAGTAGGAAGTTAAAAATTTTTCAATACATATTTCCCTCTTTCATTATGTCTTTCCTTTCGAAATTCATACAAAAAATATGGTAAAATGAAAAAGTATTTATTTTGTAAAAAGGGGTTGACCATGTGAAAAAACAATATTGGTATGTCATCATTACATATATCGCCATGCAGCTATCGAGCTTAGTCGGCGTCCCTTTACTTGCACATAGCGGCTTTGTCAACGCATCAAATAAAGAAATAGCTTTTTCGATCGCTTCTGGTTATTGGGCTGTTATTAGTTTCTCGATTGCTCTTTTTCTCGTTCTTTATTTTATGAAAGAAGATATGAAATACTCATATGATCGCCATCAATCATCGATTGGCATGTCAGTCTTTTGGGCGATTGGGGGGTTTTTGCTCGCTCTTTTCGCCCAAGGTATTGCAGCAAACATCGAAGTACACCTCTTTGGGGTCGAAATGGGGTCCGAGAACACGAGACGGATCGTTGAAATGGTCAAACTTACACCAGCTCTTATGCTCGTCACTTCAATCGTTGGTCCAGTTTTAGAAGAAATCATCTTTCGAAAAATTATTTTCGGAACGCTGTATCAAAAATATAACTTTTTCTTATCAGCCATCATCAGCTCGCTTTTATTTGCGGTTGTTCATTTAGAGTTCGAACATTTGCTTCTTTATGCAACGATGGGATTTGTATTTGCTTTCTTATATGTCAAAACAAAGCGTATTATCGTACCTATTGCAGCACATGTACTGATGAACACCTTTGTCGTTGCAATTCAAACATTATTTGCTGAAGAAATCGAAAGCATTATGCGTGAGGCAGAACGAATGCAATTCGTAATTTGGAGGCTGTTTTCATGAAGTCTGAACCGTTGTTTTATTTTCTCACAGGCATTTTATTTACTTATTTTGCTGTCCATACCGCCGATGATGGTATTTGGGACATCACAACGATGCTATTTATTTTAATTGCTACATTTGATTTCGGCGCAGGAATTCGTTCTTTACGAAAAAAAACCTCCCGCTCGTAAACGGGAGGTTTACTCATTTCCGTAATGTTTTAAAAAGTAAACGAGTGACTGCAATTCGACCGCTAAATCAATATGGTGAACACGAATATGTTCTGGCACATGCAAGCGAGCTGGCGTAAAGTTTAAAATCCCTTTAATGCCTTTTTGAACAAGTCGGTCAGTAATCGGCTGGGCAACTTGAGCAGGAACGGTTAAAATCGCTACCGTAATCCCTCCAAGCTTTTCTTCCAATTCATCTAAATGATAAACCGGAACCCCTCCGACTTTTGTTCCCACTTTATCCGGATCAACATCGAACGCCATTACGATTTTCGTATTGTTATTTTTACTAAAATTGTAGTTCAAAAATGCTGTCCCTAAATTACCGACGCCAAATAACGCTACTTCTGTCGTTTCATCTTGGTCTAACGTTTTGCGGAAAAACGACAGCAAATAATTCACATTATATCCGTATCCTTTTTTTCCAAGCGCACCAAAGTATGAAAAATCACGGCGAATCGTTGCTGAATCGACTTTTACAGCTTCGCTTAACTCCGCTGAAGATACACGTTGCTTGCCTGATGCATGCAAGTTTTTCAAAAAACGATAGTACAACGGTAGTCGCTTTGCGGTCGCCTGCGGAATTTTTGGTTGTTCATTATTCACGAGTCAATCCCCCACATTTCCTTTCACAAATAGTTAGCGCTTTCATTTTTCTCTCCTATACGTCTAAAAAATTCTCCCCACTTCTAAACTATACACTATTTTTTTCATTCTGTCTTTCCTTTGTACCCTTTATTATTATTTTTGTCAAATTTGTTATTCACACACTAGTGTTGCCGAATATCAAGAAAGTACGTTACACTATCAAAAGAAGATTGAGGTGAGAAAGAATGATCATTTTACAAGTAAATCAACTATCCAAATCATATGGAGCGGAACAAGTTTTATCAGACATTAAGCTTGAAATACAAGAAAAAGACCGTATTGCGTTAGTTGGAAGAAATGGCGCGGGAAAATCGACATTATTAAAAATCATTGCCGGACAGTTGTCATACGACACAGGCGAAATCATTAAACCGAAACACGTAACGATCGGTTATTTAGATCAATATACAGGGTTGCAAGCGCATCGTTCCATTTGGGAAGAAATGCTCGATGTGTTTGCCCCGCTACAACAAATGGAAAAACAATTACGCGAACTAGAACAACAAATGAGTTTACATGATGCTGACTATGAGCGCCTACTTGAGCAATATGATCGTTTACAAACAGAATTCAAAGAAAAAGGTGGCTATCAGTATGAAGCAGATATTCGTTCGGTTCTTCATGGTCTCCGCTTCTCACAGTACGATTATACGACAAAAGTATCTACATTAAGCGGCGGACAGCGGACGAGGCTAGCGCTCGGTAAACTGCTCCTTACAAGACCAGATTTGCTCATTTTAGACGAACCGACAAACCATTTAGATATGGAAACGTTGCAATGGCTTGAACAATATTTAAAAAATTACGATGGGGCCATTCTTATCGTCTCCCACGATCGCTATTTTCTTGACCAAATCGTGACACAAGTGTATGAACTATCACGCACAAAAATAAAAAAATATGTCGGAAACTATACAAGCTACTTACAACAACGTGCTGAACAATTCGAACAACAACTAAAATTGTATGAAAAACAACAAGAGGAAATTACAAAATTAAAAGATTTTATTCAACGCAACATCGCTCGTGCATCAACAACGAAGCGAGCACAAAGCCGTAGAAAACAATTAGAAAAAATGAATATCATCGACAAGCCACTCGGTGATGAAAAATCGGCATCGTTTCGTTTCGAAATCGAACGACCAAGCGGAAACGACGTGCTGACAGCTAACAACTTAGCAATCGGTTACGATCACATCATCGCAACAAACCTTTCATTCCGTATCACTCGCGGAGATAGTATTGCGCTAATTGGGCCCAATGGAATTGGAAAATCAACTCTTTTAAAAACGATCATCAAACAACTCCATCAGAAACAAGGAGAAATACGCTACGGAACAAACGTACAAATTGGCTATTATGATCAAGAACAAGCACAATTAACATCAAACAAACGAGTGATCGACGAACTGTGGGACGAAGATCGATTAAGAACAGAGAAAGAAATTCGGACCATTCTCGGCAACTTTTTATTTTCTGGTGACGACGTATTGAAGCCTGTTCAGACGTTAAGCGGTGGAGAAAAAGCGCGACTCGCTCTCGCTAAACTCATGATGAAGAAAGCAAACGTATTAGTTTTAGATGAGCCGACAAACCATTTAGATTTAGATAGCAAAGAAGTGCTAGAACAAGCGCTCATAGAATACCCAGGAACAATTATATTCGTTTCACACGATCGTTATTTTATTAACAAAATTGCAACAAAAATATATGAGTTATCCACAGACGGTCTTGTTGAGTATTTAGGGGACTATGATTATTACGTAGCAAAAAAAGCAGAGCTGCTTGAGCTTGGACAAATTAGCCAAAAAATTAAAACGGGCGAATCGTTGTCACCAAAACGTTCGTACGAAGAAGAAAAAGAACGAAAAAAATTAGAACGACAACGACAACGAAAAATCGAACAGCTAGAAACGGAAATGGAGCAAATCGAACAACAAATTGCTACGTATGAACAACAATTATATGATCCTTCCTGTTACAACGACTATGAAAAAGCTCGGGATACTCAAGGAAAAATTGATGAGCTGAAACAAAAATTCGACGAGTTATTCGAACAATGGGAACTTTTACAAAAATAATAACGAGCTAGCTCCATTTGTGGGCTAGCTCATCTTTTACACAAAGATATCCACAGAAAAAACACCTAAATATAAGTTATTCACCAACTTTTCCACATTATCCACAACAACAAAAGAAAAATCCCCCGTTTTGTTGTGGTTAACTTGTTATGATAAAATAACATACAATCAACGTTTTCCACATTATTCACATGTATGTGGATAAAATAATCCACAACAAGCTGAACTGTTCTTAGAAAAATTCGTATGACAATTAGAAAAAGGTGCCCCATTGCTTTTGGGACACCTTCTTGCTATAACAGTAAACTTGGGTTTGCATTTAATGCCATGGTGGCACGCTTTCCTTGTTGAAATAATACTGTTCCCGCTGCTGCAATCATCGCTGCATTATCTGTACAAAGCGACAACGGCGGGATAACTAACTCGACTTCTGGCAGTTGATTCATTTGTTTTTGTAATTGTGTACGTAACCCTTCATTTGCCGCCACACCGCCAGCCAGCAATATTTGTTTTACGCTGTAATGCATGGCTGCTTCGATTGTTTTTCTCACTAATACCTCAACGACACTTGCTTGAAAACTTGCCGCCATATCTTCAGGTCGGATCATTTCTCCACGTTGCTTTGCATTGTGCAACGTGTTAATAACCGCTGATTTTAATCCACTAAAACTAAAATCATACGAACCTTCTTCTAACCACGCGCGCGGTAAATCAATAATTGGTTTCCCTTGTTTCGCTAAACGATCGATATGAGGTCCCCCTGGATAAGGGAGTTGCAATGCCCGGGCAACTTTGTCATACGCTTCTCCAGCCGCATCATCACGCGTTTCTCCAATCACCTCAAATATCCCATGCTCTTTCATGTAAATGAGCTCTGTATGACCTCCAGACACAACAAGCGCCAGAAGCGGAAATTTCATTTCTTGTACAAGTTGATTTGCGTAAATATGTCCTGCGATATGGTGCACGCCAACAAGCGGAATGCGATGTGCAAAAGCCAATGCTTTCGCCGCATTTACACCAATCAATAGCGCCCCAACTAATCCCGGTCCCTCTGTTACTGCAATCGCGTCAAGTTGACTTATATCCATATTTGCCTGTTTCATCGTTTCTTCTAACACGAGCGTAATTTGTTCAACATGGTGACGGGAGGCAATTTCAGGAACGACTCCTCCAAATCGTTGATGGCTTTCCATTTGTGAAGCGACAACGTTAGCTACAATTTCACGTCCGTTTTTCACAATGGCCGCCGCTGTTTCATCGCAACTTGTTTCAATTCCAAGGACAAACATATCTTTTTTATTCATAAATTCACCCACATTACTAATGCATCTTCTTGATTATCCGAATAGTATCTTTTACGAATACCTCCATTTAAAAAACCAAGTTTCCGATACAATGACTGTGCAACGATATTCGATACTCGCACCTCTAACGTCATTGTTTTTGCCCCCTCTTCTCTCGCCAACGCCATCGCCTGTTTCATTAGTGCTTCTCCTAATTTTTTCCCGCGAAACTCCGGTAATACTGCAATGTTTGTAATATGTGCCTCATCCATGACCAGCCACATGCCACAATAACCAATGATTTGTCCATCATGCTCCATCACAATGTAACGAGCATACGGATTATTCGTTAATTCTTGGTGAAAAGAGGAACGACTCCACGGCAGTGTAAATGAACGCTGCTCAATTTCTACAATACGATCAAGATCTTGAATCGTCATAAAACGGAAAGAAACATTCACTTAACATTCCGTCCTTTCTTGCTGACGAGCAAGCCAATTCGCTTCTGCCTCTGCTAAACGAATATAGTTTGGGACAAACGTATGAACATCTTCTGGTTCACGGTTCATTCCTAACCATGCAAGTTCGCTTGGGCGTGGATTGTGAAGTGTCGCTGAAGCTACTTGAACAGAACGACCTAGTACTTCAACAAACGTAGCTTCGTGTAGTACACTATCATTTCCAACTAATAAAATGGATTGATCATATGCTTTTAATTCATTTGCCCAATCAGTAGCTAAAATGACTTGATCCGCTACGATCGATTGCACGTGATCTCCTTCTACTTTGTAAAGACCGGTATAAATTTGTCCGCGTCGAGCGTCCATTAATGGAACAATAAGCCCGCCAAAATACTTCGCATTTGCTGCCATCACTTCTAAACTCGATACACCAACAAGTGGAATGTTTAGCGTCCAAGCCAAAGTTTTGGCAATCGTCACCCCAATGCGAACCCCTGTATATGATCCAGGACCTTTGGCGACAACAATACGGTCAAGATCTTGAGGGTTCATATCACATTGTTGCAAAAGTGATTCAATGGCAGGCATCACTCGGATCGAATGATTTTTTTTCAAATTCGTAATCATTTCCCCTTTGACAATTTGTCCATCAACGACAGCAACTCCCATAACAAATGTGGATGTATCAATGGCTAGCACTTTCATCGTTAAAAATCTCCTCACATAACTGTTCGTAACGTTGACCAATCGGTGAAAATCGAATGATTCGACTCTCTCCATCCATATGGTGAATGTTAATATGTAAATGTTCCGTTGGTAAATATGGTTCAATTAAATGAGCCCACTCAACAACGGTTACACCATCACCAAAAAAATATTCCTCAAATCCTAAATCTTCTTCACTTTCTGCTAAACGATATACATCCATATGATATAAAGGGATACGCCCTTCATATTGCTTTATAATAGTGAAAGTTGGGCTACTTACATTGCGGTCAATTCCTAATCCTTTAGCTAATCCTTTTGTAAACGTTGTTTTTCCTGCTCCTAAATCACCTTCTAACGTAATAACGTCTTGTGGCTGAACATACTGAGCAAGTTTCATCGCTAATGCTAACGTATCTTCAGGATGATGTGATACATATTCATATGTTTTCATCGCTCATTCCCCTAATTAAGTAAAATCAACATACAAAAAAGACCTTAGGATCACTCTCCTAAGGAAATGCTACACATATAAGTGTACACGAAAACAAATCATAACGCAAAAAAGGCATAAAAAAATACGAAACTTACACTGTTTCGTCTCATTAATCTATCTTCATCTTCGAATATTGGTTGCGGGGGCAGGATTTGAACCTGCGACCTTCGGGTTATGAGCCCGACGAGCTACCTGGCTGCTCCACCCCGCGGCAATAGGAAATAACTAAAAGGTTTATCGAATGGAACAGAACCCTCTTAAAAAACTGGCCGTCCCGCTCTCAATTAGTATATTCAAGTAGTGATTCGAGCGGTACGCTGATGTGAACTCACAGAGGTGAATTCGTTCGTGCTCCACCCCGCGGCAATACAAAACAAATATAATAATGCCCGGCAACGTCCTACTCTCGCAGGCGGTGTCCCGCCAACTACCATCGGCGCTGGAGAGCTTAACTTCC
>NZ_JAIWYK010000442.1:0-5000 GCF_022030075.1 Anoxybacillus sp. LAT27 | reverse complement strand
GGCTTTTAAATGCGCGATGAGCTTGACTAATTCCTCATACTCTTGTTCAATTTTTTCACGCTCTAGTCCCGTTAAACGTTGTAAACGCATATCTAAAATAGCTTGCGCTTGCTTTTCGCTTAGCTGGAACTTTGTCATTAACCCTTCTTTTGCTACGTCTACGGTCGCAGATTGACGAATGAGCTCAATCACTTCATCTAAGTGATCAAGGGCAATGCGCAACCCTTCTAAAATATGGGCGCGAGCTTCCGCTTTGTTTAACTCAAACTGAGTTCGACGACGAATAATAATTTTTTGATGGTCTAGATAATATTGTAAACATTGTTTTAAATTTAATACTTTCGGTTGCCCATCAACAAGCGCGAGCATATTGATACCAAAGCTCGTTTGTAAAGCCGTTTGTTTGTATAAATTGTTAAGTACGACATGAGCACTCACGTCTCTTCGTACTTCAATAACGATACGCATACCGCTTCGATCGGATTCATCACGTAAATCTGTAATTCCGTCGATTTTCTTCTCACGAACAAGTTCTGCAATTTTTTCAATTAACTTCGCTTTATTGACTTGATAAGGTAACTCACGGACGATAATCACTTCTTTTCCGTTCTCTTTTTGCTCGATCTCTGCTTTGGCACGCAACGTAATCGAACCTCGTCCTGTTTCATACGCTTTTCGTATACCGCCTCTCCCAATAATTTGCGCACCTGTCGGAAAATCAGGTCCTGGCAAATATTCCATCAATTCAGCAATCGTCATGTCGGGATCTTTCATCAGCTCCAATAAAGCGTCAATGACTTCTCCAAGTTGATGCGGCGGAATGTTTGTTGCCATCCCAACCGCAATCCCTGAAGATCCGTTCACAAGCAAATTCGGGAAACGAGCTGGCAAAACAATTGGCTCTCGTTCTGAACCGTCATAGTTGTCTTGGTAATCAATCGTGTCTTTGTTAATATCTCGCAACAGCTCCATCGAAATTTTCGACATTCTCGCTTCTGTATAGCGCATTGCTGCTGCAGCATCCCCGTCAATTGATCCGAAGTTTCCATGTCCATCTACAAGCATATATCGATAGTTGAAATCTTGTGCCATCCGCACCATCGTATCGTATACCGCTGCATCTCCGTGCGGATGATACTTCCCGATCACTTCACCGACAATACGTGCCGACTTTTTGTAAGGCTTGTCCGCCGTCATTCCTAAATCGTGCATTGCATATAAAATACGACGATGTACCGGCTTTAGACCGTCACGCACATCAGGGAGCGCGCGAGATACAATGACGCTCATCGCATAGTCAAGAAACGATGCACGCATTTCTTGACTAATACTCACTTCTTTTACTCGTTCAGACATACAACAACGAACCTCCCTTACTTAGCAAAATAATAAAACAAGGGGAGGGTGAACAAACACTCTCCAACATGTTTAAATATCTAGATTTTTTACGTATTTTGCGTTTTCTTCGATAAATTGTCTACGCGGCTCGACTTTGTCCCCCATTAAAATTTCGAACGTTTCGTCCGCCTCCATCGCATCTTGCAAACTCACTTTCAACAACGTTCTCGTTTCTGGATTCATTGTTGTTTCCCAAAGTTGTTCAGGATTCATCTCCCCAAGACCTTTATAACGTTGAATGACCGGTTTTGGTTGTTCAGGTAACCGCGTTAATATTTCTTCAAGTTGTCGATCACTATATGCATATTCGATTCGTTTTCCTTGCTGAATTTTATATAAAGGTGGTTGAGCGATGTAAACATAGCCTTGTTCAATGACCTCGCGCATGTAGCGATAAAAAAATGTTAATAACAGTGTACGAATGTGTGCACCATCGACATCGGCGTCCGTCATAATAATGATCTTATGGTAACGAGCTTTTGTAATATCAAAATCTTCCCCGATTCCTGTGCCAAGAGCTGTAATAATCGCACGTACTTCATTGTTGGATAAAATTTTATCTAAACGTGATTTTTCAACGTTAATAATTTTTCCGCGCAACGGTAAAATCGCTTGGAAATGACGATCGCGCCCTTGTTTTGCAGAACCACCTGCTGAGTCCCCCTCAACGACATACAGTTCACATATCGCAGGATCTCTCGATGAACAATCCGCCAATTTCCCAGGCAAACTTGATACTTCAAGGGCGTTTTTTCTTCTCGTTAATTCTCGCGCTCGCTTCGCTGCTAAACGTGCTCGAGAAGCTAAAATTCCTTTTTCAACGATTTTTTTTGCAACGGATGGATTCTCGAGTAAAAACTTCTCAAATTGTTCAGCAAAAATGGACTCTGTCGCCGTGCGGGCATCACTATTTCCAAGTTTCGTCTTCGTTTGTCCCTCAAACTGCGGTGCTGGGTGTTTCACCGAGATGATGGCTGTTAATCCTTCCCGTACGTCTTCACCCGTTAAATTGGCATCTTGGTCTTTAAACATATTGTTTTTACGGCCATAATCATTAATAATTCGCGTCAGAGCTGTTTTAAAACCTAACTCGTGCGTACCACCTTCATGTGTATGAATGTTATTCGCAAATGAGTATATATTACTTGTATAACCATCGTTGTATTGCAGGGCAATTTCGACTTGAATCCCGTCTTTCTCACCTTCGATATAAATCGGTTCCTCGTGAAGCGTTTCTTTTGTCCGATTTAAATGTTTAACGTATGAAGAAATTCCACCTTCATAGTAGTATTCGTTGCGTCGCTTTTCACCGCGTCGATCTTCTAGCGTAATACGAATGCCTTTGTTTAAAAAAGCAAGCTCCCGTAAACGGTGCGCGAGTGTATCGTAATCATACTCCGTCGTTTCTGTGAAAATTTCCGGATCTGGCTTAAAATGAATCGTTGTTCCTGTCCGATCTGTCTCACCTACAACTTGCAAATCAGAACAAGGCACACCGCGCTTATATTTTTGATAGTGAATGTTTCCATCGCGATGTACATATACTTCTAGTTCTTCTGACAACGCATTAACAACAGACGCACCGACCCCATGCAAACCGCCAGATACTTTATATCCACCGCCGCCGAATTTCCCTCCAGCGTGCAACACAGTCATAATTACTTCAACAGCTGGTCTCCCCATTTTTTCATGAATGCCAACTGGAATCCCCCGACCGTTATCGATAACTGTAATGCTATTGTCTTCTTCAACAATGACGTTGATTTCCGTACAAAATCCAGCTAGCGCTTCATCAATACTGTTGTCGACAATTTCCCAAACGAGATGGTGTAATCCTTTCGGTCCAGTTGATCCGATATACATCCCCGGTCTTTTTCGTACTGCTTCTAATCCTTCGAGCACTTGAATTTGACTTTCATCATAAACAATTTGTTCCCTTTGTTCCATCGTCACTATTGATCACCTACGCTTTCCTTTTCGGACAATACGTCCGAGTTTGATAAACAACTATCGTCTCATCATTTGTCCCGAGACAACTTCGTACACATCTGCATCACGAATAACGCGATGCTCAATCCCATCTATGCTCGTTGTTGTTACGAATGTTTGCACTTTGCCTTGTATAGCATTTAACAAATGCGTTTGGCGAAAATCATCCAGTTCTGATAGGACATCGTCAAGTAAAAGAATAGGGTACTCTCCAATTTCCGAAAAAATTAAATCAATTTCAGCTAGTTTCAATGAAAGGGCCGTCGTTCGTTGTTGTCCTTGTGAACCGAACGTTTGTACATCCTTTCCGTTAATTGTGAACGATAAATCGTCTCGATGTGGCCCGATAAGTGTTGTGCCTCGTTCGATTTCTTTTGTTTTTATTTGTGCGAACTTGTCGTTATACACTTCTACTATTCTCGACCATTGTTGTTTGTCTAATACATGAACCGAAGGACAATAGTGAATAGCTAATTGTTCATTACCTCGACTAATTTCAGCATGAATCGGTTTTGCCCACGTTTGTAATAATTCGATAAATTCGTATCTTTTAAGCGTGATCTTAGCTGCAAGTTCTACCAGTTGTTCTGTAAGCACATCAAGAAACGTTTCATCCATCTGTTTTTTCGACTGAAGTAGTTTCAAATATTGATTTCTTTGTTGCAACACTTTTTGATATTGACCAAGCTCATGCATGTAAACAGGAGATACTTGACCGATCTCCATGTCGATAAAACGTCTTCGAATTTGTGGGCTCCCTTTTACAAGGTTTAAATCTTCTGGAGCAAACATGACGACGTTCATGTGCCCGACATATCTGCTTAACTTCGCCTGTTCAATATGATTGAGTTTTGCTTTCTTGCCTTTTTTTGACACAGTTAGTTGCAGAAAAATGGATCCGTTTTTCTTTCCTACTTTACCTTCTATTTTAGCATAATCTTCGTCCCAACGAATTAAATCTTTATCGTTCGTCGTTCGATGTGATTTCGCCATAGATAAAACATAAATGGATTCCATGATGTTCGTCTTACCTTGGGCATTTTCACCTAAAATGACGTTTACTTTATTTTGAAATTGCCAACAACCTTGTTCATAATTGCGGTAGTTTTTTAAAGTTAATTGTTCCAAAAACAAAGGTGCTCCCACCTTCACGAACAAATCGTAAATGTACCGATTGTTTTGATGTCGACAACGTCCCCTACCTTTAGCTTTCGCCCGCGACGTTGTTCCCGCTCACCATTAACAAATACATCGTTTGTTTGTAAAAACCATTTCGCCATCCCACCTGTTGAGATGACGTTCGCTAGTTTTAAAAATTGTCCGAGTGTAATGGTTTCTGTTGAAATTTTTATTTCTTTCATCCATCATCCGCTCACTTTCTATAAAAAGTGTCCATTCTTTCATTGTACTAAAAAAGAAAGGTGAAGAAAAGGAAAGCTGCTAGTTCATCTAGCAGCTCAGACTGTTGACAAAATGGTTGGAAGACACCTGTCTTTCAACCATTTTGTTCCATTTTGGCATTTGTCTCCCTTGATGAACCGTCGAAAATAACGACATACATAATTGAAAAAGAGGAGAGATGCCCATTCTCCATAGGCAGTTTGCTAATTTCT
>NZ_JAIWYK010000380.1:0-226 GCF_022030075.1 Anoxybacillus sp. LAT27 | reverse complement strand
ATAATTTTCTTGTATCAAAAAGGGGGAGGAATTTGTATGAGGCAATTAAAAGTTCTACTTTCCGTCATTCTCGCTTTAACTTTTATGATCGTTCCAACCAGTTCAATATCTAAAGCCGCCACCAAAACACTGTATGTTCACTTTATCAATGTTGGACAGGGGGATAGTATTTATATCAAGGCACCAAATGGTGAGGACATTCTCATTGACGGGGGAAATAAAGATG
>NZ_JAIWYK010000379.1:0-226 GCF_022030075.1 Anoxybacillus sp. LAT27 | reverse complement strand
TATGAAAAGAAAAGTTTTATCAATGAGTTATTTGAAGCCATCGTGGTCGATGTTCCGAGTGATTATTTCCGAGGACGCGGCAAAACTCCATCTGTTATAATTAAGGAGGTGCATTTACGTTAAGAAAAAGTTTCTTTTGGTGGCTCTCGCCACACCAATGGACAACAAAAGAAACAATAAAAACAAGGCGGATCGCTCCGCCTTCTTTAACCAAAATAAGCAATAA
>NZ_JAIWYK010000378.1:0-227 GCF_022030075.1 Anoxybacillus sp. LAT27 | reverse complement strand
AGGCGTGTACTCGCCTGCTTGAATAAATGTGTTCGACATCCGCGGAATCGCCGGGTATCGATACGACACACGCCTCCCGTGTCCGTTCGAATGCGTATCCCACCGCTTGGCGGCCGTACGGTCGTACATCAGTTCCTGCAGCCGGCCTTTCTGGATCAGCACGGTGGATTTGGCCTTTTCCCCTTCGTCATCCACGCGATAACTGCCGGACAGACCCGGTATGGTCG
>NZ_JAIWYK010000377.1:0-227 GCF_022030075.1 Anoxybacillus sp. LAT27 | reverse complement strand
TCTCCAGGCTGAACAGCTGGACGCTCAGAATCCCGACGTCCAAAACAGCCTTGGCCTTGCCTATACGGCTCGACAACATTTTAGAGATGCTGAAAAGCACTTTCGATTAGCGCTTGAGCTTCAGCCAAAGTTTTCAGACGCGAGGGCAAACCTCGCCAAAATGCAAATTGAGGCGAAAAGATTTTCGCAAGCCCACGAGAACCTCAGAAAAGTTGAAGAGGACCTCA
>NZ_JAIWYK010000376.1:0-227 GCF_022030075.1 Anoxybacillus sp. LAT27 | reverse complement strand
AACAAAATGTTCTTTTCCCCTTTTTCTTTGGCGACGAAGACGTCTTGATGGATTTCGAACACGCCAAAAGCGCTATGGAACGTCTGAATGACGCGGACGCGATACACGTCGTGAAGCGGTTTGTTCTCATCAGACATCGACCATGACGACAGTTTTTCCACCTCATCGATGCGGTAGTCGAACGTCTCGACGCCGAAGTCTTGCATAAAGACGTGGGCGCGGCGCTG
>NZ_JAIWYK010000375.1:0-227 GCF_022030075.1 Anoxybacillus sp. LAT27 | reverse complement strand
CGCCCGTTTTCCCGGGAAGATGAACACCGAAAAGCGGTTTTCGCCCATGCGCGCATTTAAGCTGAGCGATAAATCGATGAGCGCCTCTTTGACGGTCGGCAGTTTTGTTTTCATGCTCCCGCTCGTATCGATCAAAATGAGCACATCAAGGGCAACCGTTTCCCCGAGTTCATCGACGACTTCCATCACTTGGCCGCGCTTGTCCGGCGGCAAGTCCTCAAGCGAAA
>NZ_JAIWYK010000374.1:0-227 GCF_022030075.1 Anoxybacillus sp. LAT27 | reverse complement strand
CTGGCGGCTGATCAGCGCCCGCAACGCGCGGTGGCGGCTGATCCTCGGGAAGATCGGCGTGATGAAGCTGGCGGCGCTGGCGGCGATGGCCGCCTTCCTCGTCGCCAGCATCGTCTTCGTCCTCGCCCAGGCCTTCGTCTCCGGCCGCCCGCTGACGTTCGACGTCTCGGAGACGAACGTGGGCGGCGTGGCCCTGACCGCCCTGCTGTCCTATGTTCGCATCCTGC
>NZ_JAIWYK010000373.1:0-227 GCF_022030075.1 Anoxybacillus sp. LAT27 | reverse complement strand
CCTGGGCGATCGTTTCCTTGGCGGCGTTGGCCTGTTCGTGGGCGTGGTACGAGCTGCGCACCAGCGGTCCCGCCTCCACGTGGCTGAACCCGCGCTTCATGCCCTCTTCCTTGAGGCGGGCAAACTCGTCGGGGTGGTAGTACTTTTCCACGGGCAGGTGCTTTTTGGTCGGCTGCAGGTACTGGCCGATGGTCATGATGTTGACGTCGACCGCGCGCAGATCGTCC
>NZ_JAIWYK010000372.1:0-227 GCF_022030075.1 Anoxybacillus sp. LAT27 | reverse complement strand
GTATCCGGCCGCAGCGTGGCATAGCCCGCGGCGGTGAAGTAAAAGCGGTTTTGCAGGCGGAACGTCAAGCGGTGCAGGAGACGCTCCCAGCGTTCCCGATACCCCGGCAGGTCGCTGCCGTGTCCGACGAGCAGGAGCGCTTCGCGGCGGGCATCGACGGACAGCGCCCGCAGCCGTTCACAGACGATCTGCTCCGCCAGCGGATGGTCCTCCAGCGGCGGACACCA
>NZ_JAIWYK010000371.1:0-227 GCF_022030075.1 Anoxybacillus sp. LAT27 | reverse complement strand
CCTCCTTGCCCATTCGAACGTTTCATTCCCTTTGTACCCATCTTTTCCCGCTTTCAAACTTCGACATAGAAAAGACGGCTTCCTTTTTGAAACAGGAAAAAACGGGCCATCTTCATCACAGCCCGTTCCCTGTCGGCCGTCAGGCGGAAAGAACGGCCCGTTCGTACGCTTGTTGAAACTTTTGAATGTCGCCGGCGCCCATGAACACCAACACCGCGTCTTGATGC
>NZ_JAIWYK010000081.1:0-14801 GCF_022030075.1 Anoxybacillus sp. LAT27 | reverse complement strand
ACCCCTCATCATTGATAGATTTACTGTACATTTCTCTATTCGTTGTGTCTATAATCTAGACTAACATCACATCGCTCCCAATTTCGTAAAAAGCTACTCTCATTTTCTCGGCGCTCCGAAGGCTTCACTTCCCCACTAACGTATGAGTACATGTGTCACTTTACTTGGCATAGTTTTTCAAGTTGATGCTCGCGTTGAGATCGCGATCGACTTCTACCTCACACACTTCACAGTGATACGTCCGTTCCGACAAAGAAAGGTGGTCTTTTTGTTTTCAGGATAGACAGGGAAAGCAAAAACTATTCAGCTTACTTGATTTATGTAGCTGAATAGTCACCATTACTTTTTACTATTTTTAACAAATGTAAATATACCATACAACATCAAAAAACCTATTATCATAAAAACGAATTGCATTACTGAATAATCTCGCTGTTGAGCATAAGAATTAAATTTCTTCATTCTCTCATTTATCTGCTTATTAATTTCTTCTTGGCTTGGCGGTTCTTCAAAATCTTTTCTTATGGTTTCTATCGCCCTATTAATATAAGACTGAATCTCATCCTCCGATGGCTTCTCTGTACTAACATCTGCAAAAATAGGTGCCCTTTTTCCTAATATCGTGTCATTTATATAAATATCGTAGTAAAGACTTTGATCGTTCTCTACGAAGTCTCTTAACTTTTTGTTACTTACATCTATATTCTCGTCTAAATATATTGTCTTTACAAAATGAGGATCAATAATCGGCTCTTTCTCTTTTTGTTGTTGAATTTGAACATAATATACTTTTAGTGATTTACTTGTCTCTTCAATTTTGTAATTTAATAAAATGTGACGAACAATCCAATTTTCTTCGTCATTAGCAAGGGCAACTTTGGGAATTAAATTTATTGTTATTATTGGGATGAGTATAGTTAATAAAAAGATAAATCGAATTTCTTTAATACGAATCCCCTCCAAACTACTTCGATATTGTCAAAAGTTTTAAAGGCATACCCTAAGTTTTTATTGATTTTCTGCAGTTCGCGACAAAAAAAGCTTGCCACCCCTACTGTTTTTGGTACGATTGAGGTAACCCCACACCCAACTACCTAAACAAAGGAGTGACAAGCTTGTTACCTCAATTATTAATCAAAATGCTCCAAATAATCAAGATCCAATATCAAATCATTATTTACTAGGTGTACTTTTTGGAAAGTCCCTCACAGACTGGGATGACGAAGAGCCTGTGAATCCATCGTATCAGAAACTAAAAGTCGATGAACTGCCTGTCATCGAAACGCTTCCGCGTTTGGATTATCGTCAACTTCTGGTCGAATACGAACAACAACACGGGAAACCATTGAAACCGATTAAAAGGCACGCAAACACAAAAACCACGGTTCCAGATACATTGACGTGTCCACAATGCCAAGCTCCTTCTGCGTACGTGTACGCCAACAACGGAGGCAAAGGTCAGTATCAATGCAAAGTATGTCATTGCCGTTTCAACCATCGCAGCCGTTTTGCCAAAGAAGTGATTTTTCGGTGCCCACATTGTTTAAAGGCACTCGAGAAAATCAAAGAGCGCAACGATTATTACATCCATAAATGCAAAAATGATGATTGTTCGTTTTACCAAGCAAACTTGCGGCGGATGACACCTCAAGAAAAAGAACAGTTTCAACACGCACCATATGCCTTTAAAGTTCGCTATCTTTATCGCGAGTTTCTCTTCGATTTCAAGCCGTTGGCGCCGTCGTCGCCGATCAAGACCAAAGTGGATGTATCTCGTCTTTCGGTGTCCTCTCACACGCTCGGGCTGATCTTGACGTATCACGTCAACTATGGACTCTCTGCGCGGAAAACAGCGAGTATCATGAAAGATGTCCATGGGTTGTCAATTTCTCACCAAACGGTCATCAACTATGCCAATAGTGTTGCGCTGATCGTCCAACCTTTTGTCGATCGTTTTCCGTATGAGTTATCTGGATCCTTCTGCGGCGACGAGACGTATATTCGCGTCAAAGGGCACTGGCATTACTTGTTCTTTATGTTTGATACCGTGAAAAAGATCGTGCTGTCTTATCGGGTCTCCCCCAATCGGGATACATTCTCTGCCATCCGTGCGATCAATGACGTCCTCAAAAAGCTGCCGTCGATTCCTGAAGATTTGGTGCAGAAGAAGGCTCCGTTTCCTTTGTCACGCTCTTTGTGGCGTATTTTAACTTCTTACGCCCACATAGTGCCCTAGAAAAACGAGTACCTGTCGTCATCCCAGCGTTGGAGAGCCTCCCACACATGCCTGCGCGCTGGGCGAAGTTGATCGCCATGGCGCAAGAGATGTTGGCACAACAAGCAGCGTCCTAAGGACAGATTCGGCGAAGCGAACCCTTGACCATCCGAATCTCGCCAAAGGTAAAATCAGGATAGGGCAAGGGCTGCTTTCCTATGCCCTTTTTCTCTCCCTTGCCCTTACTGACCGTTTCTCTCCTTTGGCGAGTGTTGGTCAAGGGCGAATCCGATTCCACCATCGCCCTTGAATACCTTAAAAAAGAATTCAAAAAGGTCTTTTCATAGATTTTTTGACACTACCTTTCGTTCTATTTTGTTTTTTAAATGTTCCTTTGAACCCATTATATCACCCTTAACTAAAGATACCTCTGATTTTTCGACAAACCCTAGTTCCCAAACATGTACTTGCACCCTCCAAGTATAAAAAACGTCAAATAGCCCCCTCCTTTTTAACTAGGTGGGAGAATTTGACTCCTTACATTTGAACCGTATGTCTTGCAACCTCCTTACATCACATCGGATGTGCTGCGTAAACCAAAGGTTAAGGGGTGTATACGGATTACAATTGTTTACTCTCTCTACGTCCCTTTATCAAACCAATAAAATTAGTGATTACAAGAAAAATAGAGATTGCCCACGCAGTATTGCTAATCGTCTCTCCAGAAATCAATTTATAAAAAACAAAGGAAATGACCGATAAAATAAACGCGATATTCATCCATTTCATCATTTTCACGCTCCATATCCTATTCTCACTCATATCGCAATGCTTCCACAGCAGGTTGCTTCGCAGCTTTATTTGCAGGGACAAAAGAAGCCAAAATACCTAACAGTCCACTAAAAATAATAAGAAGTACAGCTTGAACAAAACTAAACTGAAAAATGTCCAAATTACTCTTTTTCATTAACGTTGTGATCGTGTAATTTGCAACTTTCCCCACAGCAATAGATCCTAAAACCCCAAAAGCTCCCCCAATAATACCGATCAACATGCCTTCTGTGACAAATATGCGGCGAATATCTGAACGAAATGCACCGAGTGCTTTTAAAATCCCAATCTCTCGAGTTCGTTCTAAAACGCTCACGTATAAGACAATGCCAATCATAATGGATGAAACAATAAGCGATATGCCAGACAACATTCCCAATGCAACACTTGCTAAGGAAACATATTCATTAATTTCATTTTGACTTTCTTCATCCGTCTGTACTTTATACCCCATCTGCTTAATTTTACTTTTTAAATGGTCTATATCATTGATAGATGATGGGATAATAGTGAAGGATAGAGCACCTGTACTATTGCCTATCGATTCTTTCATAATCTTCTGTGACAATCCATAAGAAATTCCTACCGTATCGAGCAAAGGGATAGAATTATTCTTTACCACCCCTACTACCGTCGCACGAACGTTAACCGTCGGATAAATTTCTTTTAAAGACATTAACTGTACAACAAGCGAGACATTTTTTCCAACGGCCTCTGTAGAATCTTTAAACAGTTTTTTGGCTATGCGCTCAGGTAGCACAATTTCATCTCTTTGATCGTCTGGAAACTTTCCTTTTACGATATATTTTTTACCATATATGATCTCAGCATATTTTTTAGGAGCCAAACTCTCAGCTGACGAAGTGGATTTATCTCCTTCTTTCGTTTTAATGCTTATTTGGAATGGGTTGTACGGATATATATCCTTTACTCCTTTGATTTCCCTCAACCGAACGATGTCTTTCTCATTTAAAAGCGCAAACTGTTCATTTGCTACACTTAAAGACGATTTTGCTGTAGCTTCATCTATCGAACTAGATAACTTATCTTTAACTCCGTTTCCTAAAGCCATAATGATAGATAATCCAAAAATGCCAATCGATGCGCCTATAGCAGTTAAAATATTTCTCCATTTTTTATTTTTTATATTTCTAAACGATAGTTTTAAAGTTGTAAGTAAATCTAGTTTTTTTCCCTTACTTGCTACACTATCCTCATACACATCTTCAATTTTTTCCGTATCCAAAGCGTGCTCATCTTCAATGATTTCACCATCCCTCATTCTTATAACCCTATCTGCATATGAAGTTAACTCTTGAGAATGTGTTACAACTAACACGATTTTCCCTTGTTGTGAAATCTTCTTTAGTATTTCCATAATATGTACTGAGTTTTCTGAGTCTAACGCTCCTGTTGGTTCGTCTGCCAATATAATGTCCGGATCATTTGCTAACGCTCTCGCTATGGCTACACGCTGCTTCTGTCCCCCACTCAACTGATTAGGCAAATAATCTAATTTATCGCCTAATCCGACCATATTTAGAAGCTCTATTGCTCTTTCTTTTCTTTCTTCTTTAGATTTTCCTAATAAAATCATGCTCATTTCCACATTTTCTAGAGCGCTTAGATGAGGAATAAGGTTAAAGCTTTGAAACACAAACCCAATCTTTTCTCGTCGTAAGCACGCCCATCGCTTTTCATTGAATTCCCGAACATTGATCGAGTGAAAAATGTATTCCCCATCATCTGCATAGTCTAACCCACCAATAATATTCAATAAAGTAGATTTTCCACACCCCGATTCCCCTAATAAAAAAATCAACTGCCCTTTTTGAAGGTGTAAGGAAACTCCTTTCAATACTTCAATGTTTTCTCTGTTTAATTTGTAGCATTTTTTTATATTCCGAATAGTGATCAATTATTTCCATTCCCTTCAATTCAAAGATTTCCGTTTGAACAACTTATAGTAGTATCGATACCATGTAAAACTATAACAAAAAAATCAACACTTTTTAATATAAATTTACCAATAAAATATGAATATTAACTCAAAATGAAAATATACCCATTTATCATTCTGTCATGCCCCTCACACGAAAAAAACATTTCGGTTGAAAAAAACAAAAAGTTCGTTTATTCTGAATCTTATACAATAACATAATAAGTTCACGCAACAGGTGGTTCACACATGCTGTGAATCTTAAAAGGGAAGTTTGGTGAAAATCCAACACGGTCGCGCCACTGTGATGCAGAGCTGTTTATCACAATCCACTGTTTCATTTGAAATGGGAAGGAGATAAACAGCGATGAAGCTAAGTCAGGAGACCTGCCTGTTGTATGCACTTACGACCTACGCGTCATAGGGAGGAGTGAGGACATATGATCTTGAGGCACTTCATGTATCTCAATACAAGCTAGCTATGCCCTCCTTCTGTTTGGAAGAGGGTTTTTTTTCTTGATTGGGATATAAATAACTGGAGGTGCTTAACTTGTTCATTCGTAGTTCAAATGTAGGATATCCGCGCATTGGTGAAAAAAGAGAATGGAAAAAAGCATTAGAATCTTTTTGGAATGGGCAAATAAACAAAGAGCAATTCGCAAAAACAGAGAAAACGCAAATTCATACACATATGTGCTATTCACAGTTTGAACATATGATGCATATCATTGATGAGCTTGATGCGGATGTCATTTCCATTGAATCGTCACGAAGCCACGGTGAACTTGTTTCATCATTTGAAACATATGAGTACCAAAAGGAAATTGGCTTAGGGGTGTATGACATTCATAGTCCGCGCATTCCGACAAAAGAAGAAATAAGTGAGCAAATCGAACGGGCACTTCGGGTTCTTCGTCCAGAACAATTTTGGGTCAATCCCGATTGTGGATTAAAAACGCGAAAAGAAAAAGAAGCAATTGCCGCACTCAAAGTGATGGTGGAAGCCGCACACGAATACCGGGAGCGACTTTTGGCTTACGGAGGGATGAAGTCATGGAAGTGAGCGTCGAGCAGTCGAAAACGATTCAAACACGGCTCGTATTACCTTCTGATACGAACCATCTCGGCACGATTTTTGGTGGTACCGTTTTAGCTTATATTGATGAAATTGCGGCAATATCCGCCATGCGCCATGCACGAAAAGCCGTCGTCACCGTTTCGATCGACAAAGTTGACTTTATTTCTTCTGCGAAAGTAGGCGATATTTTAAAGCTTGAAGCATTCGTCTACTCGACCGGACGCACATCCATGAAAGTATTCGTCAAAGTCGAAACAGAAGATTTATTTACAGGAGAACATCACTTAACAACCACATGCTTTTTAACAATGGTCGCCATCGATCAAAACAAAAAACCGACGCCTGTTCCAAAAGTCATCATTCGTGAACAGGAGGAACAAATCGTACAACTGTATCAGCAAAACAAACGAAACAACAAGGCATAAATATTTACACGAAAAAACACACGTCCGATTACATACATCGTGACGTGTGTTTTTATCATTTCTTCTAATTTTTACTCCACCGTTACCGACTTCGCCAAGTTGCGTGGTTTGTCGACATCGCAGCCGCGGTGTAATGCCGCATAGTAAGCAATCAATTGCAATGGCACGACAGACGCAAGCGGTGTGAGCATCGGATGAACGGCTGGAATGACGAAACGGTCGTCCTCCATGTCTAATCCTTTCATTGAGATAATGCACGGATTAGCGCCGCGAGCGACCACTTCTTTGACGTTTCCGCGAATGCTTAAGTTCACATGTTCTTGTGTCGCTAGGGCAATGACTGGTGTGCCATTTTCAATTAAAGCGATCGTACCGTGCTTCAATTCTCCACCTGCAAAGCCTTCTGCTTGAATGTAAGAAATTTCTTTTAGCTTTAATGCCCCTTCTAATACGACATAATAGTCAACCGCGCGACCGATAAAGAAGCAGTTGCGTGTTGTCGCTAAATATTCGCGTGCAATTTGTTCCATTTCATGTTTTGCGTCGCAAAGTGTCTCCATCGCATTGGCGACAATGCCGAGTTCTTTTGTGACGTCAACATCTAGCGCGATGCCTTTTGCTTTCGCAGCGACCGCCGCTAACATCGCAAGCACCGCAATTTGTGCTGTATATGCTTTCGTTGATGCAACAGCGATTTCCGGTCCAGCATGAAGAAGAAGCGTATAATCTGCTTCACGCGATAATGTTGAACCCGGTACGTTCGTAATCGTTAACGATTTATGGCCAAGCTCTTTCGTGCGTACAAGCACCGCACGGCTGTCCGCTGTTTCTCCGCTTTGTGAAATGAAAATAAATAACGGTTTTTCTGATAAAAGCGGCATGTTGTACGAAAATTCGCTTGCGATATGCACTTCGACAGGGATTTTCGCCCAGTTTTCAATCAATTGTTTGCCGACTAAACCAGCATGATAGCTCGTGCCGCATGCGACAATATATAAACGATCGGCTTCATTCACTGCTTGCACGATATCTTCATCAATCGCTAACTCGCCTTGTTCATTGCGATATTTTTCAATTAAACGACGAATGACAAGCGGTTGTTCGTCAATTTCTTTTAACATGTAGTAAGAATACGTTCCTTTTTCAATGTCGCTTGCATCTAATTCCGCTACATACGGTGCACGCTCTACGACTTCACCATTTAACTTTTTAATTGTCACATGTTCTTTTGTGACAATGACGATTTCTTTATCCATTAACTCAACATATCGATTTGTCACTTGTAACATCGCTAATGCATCGCTTGCGACGACATTAAATCCTTCACCTAATCCAGCTAAAAGCGGGCTTTTGTTTTTCGCTGCATAAATGACACCATCGTTTTCGGCATCAATTAACGCGATCGCATACGAACCTTTTAATAACGAAAGCGTCTTACGAAACGCTTCTTCTACCGATAATCCGTCGTTTACGAACGTTTCAATTAGCTGCACAATGACTTCTGTATCTGTATCGCTTGTAAAGGATACGTGTGCTAAATAATCGCGTTTTAACAATTCATAGTTTTCAATTACCCCATTGTGCACAAGCGTAAAACGGCCTGATGTGCTCTGATGTGGATGGGCGTTAACACGGTTCGGTACGCCATGTGTTGCCCAACGTGTATGGCCAATGCCAAGCGGCGCATCGACATCTTCTGCGACAATCGCACGCAAGTCAGCAATGCGTCCCTTTTCTTTAAACACATGAACACCTTTTTCGTTTAATAACGCAATCCCTGCCGAGTCATAGCCACGGTATTCTAATTTTTCTAATCCGTACAATAAAATTTCTTTTGCTGGTTGTTCACCAATATAACCAACGATTCCGCACATAATAAATCCTCCCTAATAATAGGGGCAAGAAGGGGCTCTTGCCCCTTAAAATATTTGTTTGCGATGAACGTTCTTTCCTTTGTGCAAAGAGTCGCCTCTTTGTTTTAAGAAAGAACTTGCGGCTGTCATCGCATCAGCCGGGAGGCATCCGCCGAACACTCGATAAACCTCCTCCTCGTCAACTAAGCTTTTTTCCCGTCCAAAGCTTAGTCCAGGCGCTTTTGTGAAACTTTTTTTCCGCTATCCTCCTTTCATGTAAGATGTCAAACAACAATAGTTTACAACAACAAAGAGGCAAACGTCAATGTGTATCGCTCACCCCTGTATAAACAAAATATGCATAAATGGAATAAACTGTTCCATTTATGCATATCGTTTACTGAAATCATTATTGTACGCCAAAGCGCTCACGAACAATCGATGCGATTCGCTCGACATATTGATCGCAAAGTTCATTTGTTGGCGCCTCTGCCATCACACGAACGAGCGGCTCCGTACCAGACGGACGAACGAGAATGCGGCCGTTTCCAGCCATCTCTTCTTCCACTTCGCGAATGACACGTTGCACTTCTTCGTTTGCGATTGCTTCCTGTTTATCTGTTACTTTTACATTCACTAATTTTTGTGGATATTTTTTCATTTCCCCAGCTAGCTCAGAAAGCGGCTTTTTCGTTACTTTCATAATGTTAACAAGCTGTAGCGCTGTCAGTAGCCCGTCGCCTGTCGTATTGTAATCGAGGAAAATAATATGCCCCGATTGTTCTCCACCTAGATTGTAGCCGTTTTTTTTCATTTCTTCGACGACGTAACGGTCGCCAACAGCTGTTTGTACGCTTTTGATTCCTTGTGCTTCAAGCGCTTTATAAAAACCGAGGTTGCTCATGACGGTTGAGACGACCGTTTGATGTTTCAAACGCCCTTGTTCATGTAAATATTTTGCGCAAATGTACATAATTTGGTCACCGTCAACAATCTCACCGTTTTCATCCACAGCAATTAATCGGTCACCATCGCCATCAAACGCTAATCCTACATCTGCTCCTTTTTCTTTCACAAACGCAGCCAACGCCTCTGGATGCGTCGAACCGACACCGTCGTTAATGTTTAATCCGTTCGGTGATGCACCCATCGTCGATACATCGGCATCTAAATCAGCAAATAAATGTGTCGCTAATGCCGATGTCGCCCCATGTGCACAATCAAGCGCGACATGAATGCCTGAAAAATCTTCATCTACCGTTTGTTTTAAATATTGTAAATATTTTTGTCCACCTTCAAAATAGTCGTTTACTTGCCCTAAATATTTGCCGATTGGACGTGGCAACGTATCTTCTTCACTATCAAGAAGTGCTTCAATTTCTAACTCTTGTTCATCAGAAAGCTTAAACCCATCTGGACCGAAAAACTTAATGCCGTTATCTTGAACGGGGTTATGGGAAGCAGAGATCATAACTCCTGCTTGTGCCCCTAGCGCCTTTGTTAAGTAGGCTACACCCGGCGTCGAAATAACACCAAGGCGCATCACTTCTGCTCCGATGGAGAGCAATCCAGCAACAAGCGCTCCTTCGAGCATATGACCAGAAATGCGTGTATCGCGTCCGATTAATACTTTCGGACGTTCTTTATCTTTCGTTAATACATACCCACCAAAACGACCAATTTTAAAAGCTAATTCTGGCGTTAATTCGCTATTGGCAATCCCTCGAACACCGTCTGTTCCGAAATACTTACCCATGCTATCGCTCCTTCTATTATTACTCGTTTCTTGTAATGCGAATCGTTGCTTCTTTTTTCGGTAGTCTCCATCGAACGTTTTGAGGACCATTGACTTCAATTGGTACGTCATGTTCTCCAATACCTAATTCACTAACGTTTAAGTATACCTCAATATCTTTCAACTGAATAGCATCCAATACACTTTGGGCCCCTAAAGCCGTTAGTGTAACATTTCGATCAGCAGGATCGATAAATTCTGCCTTGTACGCATCGTTTAGTCCGATGATTTCAATTGGAACTTGATCAAATGTTCTTTCTTTTTCTTGTTCAATTTCAATTAAAATTGTTACTTTCGCCGGATCTACCATTTTAGCTCCTTTTGGAACAGGCACATCAACTTGTAAAGTGGTATCGCTTGTAATATCGCTTAAGTCGACTTCAATACCACTAATAAACTCGATCTCATCGATCTTTGCTTTTTGTCCAAAAATCGTTACTTCACTCGGAATTACTTCCATTTTGACAATGCTTAATCCTTCGCGTAACGTTCCTTTTCGTTCAATTTTTAAAGGAACGGTTTTACTTGGACTTTTTATTGGCACGGTAATGTCGACAATGGATGGTTCCACATCGAGCGGTAACACATTTCCTTCTTTATCATATACCGTCACTTTCGACTCCCGCTCAATTGTTTCTTCAACTCCTTTTAAGTCTACACGTGCCTTTACTAATGCCACTTTATCAATTAATGTTTTTGCTCCGGTCACTTTCACAACATTTGGCTTCACAATTGGCTGTTCTGGTGAATAACCATCTGCAATTTGTGATTTATTAATAAAGTCAACTTCTACAGGAAAGTCTTTTGACACTCGTTCATCAATCGTTACAGTAATTGTCGCTGGATCAATAGTGACACGCAACTTTTCCGAAATATTTCGGTATTTCAAAGGAACAGTATGTTTGCCAATTGACAACTTAGATAAATCGACATACACTTCAAAATCTCGCTGCAGCTTCGTTGGCGTAACAATGCTTTTTGGCCCCTCAAGCATGACATTCACAGATTGGGGGATCCCTGAAACAACAAGGTTTTCTTGATCGTAATACGCGACGACTGGAACGTCCGTCACCGTTTCAATATCCGATTGACCAACCGTATTGCGTGACGTACTATTCGATTGTGTTTCAATATTGACTGAAACGTAAATCATAAGCGCTAACAACAAAGAAAAAATACGTATAAACCATGGGCTATTCATCCATTTATCCACTTTTTTTCGCCCTCCACTGCCAACGAGATGAGGAAGTTGTCTTCGGTTGGATGAGCTCTTTCGTCAGCAATTCTCTCAATACATCTAACTTTAAGTCACGGTAAAGCTCCCCATTTTTCGTAACAGAAATTGCTCCAGTTTCTTCGGATACAACAACGGTAATGCTGTCGGTCACTTCACTAATACCTAATGCCGCGCGATGTCGCGTGCCAAGCTCTTTAGAAATAAACGGGCTTTCAGACAGCGGCAAATAACAAGATGCCGCAGCGATTTGATTTCTTTGAACAATAACAGCTCCATCGTGAAGTGGCGTATTTGGAATAAAAATGTTAATGAGCAATTCTGATGAAACGTGTGCGTGTAATGGGATGCCGGTTTCAATGTAATCGCCCATTCCTGTTTCTCGTTCAATAGAAATTAACGCCCCGATTCGTCGTTTTGCCATATACTCTGTCGCTTTCACAATCGCTTCAATGATGTGCGTTTGCTCTTCCTCTTCAGGCGTCGTGCTCCGAGAAAACAGTTTTCCCCTCCCTAGCTGTTCAAGTGCTCGACGTAACTCAGGCTGGAAAATAATGATGATAGCTAAAAAACCCCATGTAATCGCCTGATCCATCAACCATTGCAACGTGCTTAATCCGATGAAGCTACTTACAATGCGAACAAGGATAATGACAATGATCCCTTTCAATAGTTGCACCGCTTTCGTGCCACGCACAACCATAATGAGTTTGTAAATCACAAACCAAACGACAAGAATGTCTACAAACTTAATGAGGTAATTCACAAATGTTGGGAGCTCTCCAAATGGCATTTTTACACTTCCTTCACTCATTCTAATTGCTCTCACATGTAAAAAAGCCATCAATATGGATGGCTATTTCGTTAATGTTTTGGCGATATTGTAACCGACTCTTTTTACATTATACCAAATCCAATCAAATACTTCATTAACTTCTTCAATTTGTCCGGTTACTTCACCAGCAGAAGCTAAATATTTATGACCGTTAATAACAGTAACGTTGCCACGCACTTCTCCTTCAATTTGAATATCACCATTTCGGACAACAATATCACCTTCCACGACTTTTCCTTTCGGCACAATGACAGTATGATTTTGAACAATTAAATGTTCTTGCTTAGAAAACGAAAATTCATTGTCCTCTTGCCAAACGGCCCACAAGCCACTTGTGCTTAATAGGAGAAATAGTGATGCAGCCGTTAAAAACGGATGATGAGTAAACCACCGTTTCCAACGTACACGTCGTTTTTCACGAGGTAAGTTGTACATCACTTTTTTGATAAAATCGTCTGAAGGGGTGAAGTGGGAAACATTTTCGACAAACGCCACTGTTTTTTCCAATGCATAAAAATGCTCGCGACATGCTTCACATTGCTGAATATGGTTGCGCAATTGTTGTTCTTCTTCTTTTGGAATATCTCCGTCCAAGTAGTCATGCATCCATTGAACAATTTGTTTAGAGCATGGCATCTGTCTCACTCCTTTTATCATAAATGACCTAAATGTTTACGCAATGCTTCACGACCACGATGAATGCGCGTCTTTACTGTGCCAATCGGCAAGTTTAAAATGTCACTAATTTCTTGTAACGATAGCTCGTCAATATATTTTAAAACGATGACTGTGCGATATTTTTCGGGCAATTTTAAAATCGCTTCTTGAACCATTTTCTGTAACTCTAAGCTTTCTAATGCATCTTCCGGAGAAGTTCCCTTATCTGCAAGCTGAGAGTACATCGTTAGCCCATCTGTTCCTGACACTTCCGCATCTAAATAAACATCAGGCTTTTTTTTACGCATGCGATCGATCGATAAATTCGTTGCAATGCGATACAACCAAGAAGAAAATTTCATAGTTGGATCGTACGTATGGATGTTGACATACGCCCGAATAAAAGCTTCTTGTGCCGCATCCTCCGCCTCATGACGATTTCCTAACATGCGATAGCATAGTTGATAAATTTTATCTTTGTACATTTCAACAATATCAGCAAAAGCACTTTGATCTCCTTTTTTAACTGCTTTAATGCGTTGCCTAATAAACATGTCCATGTAATATTTACCTCCACATGGGGGCTACTATTTTATACGAATAACATAAAGCAAAGTTCCACAAATCGCAACGAATATGTTCATATTTTAAAAAAAATGAAGAGGTGGCATCATGCCACCCCTCATACAAGCTTCTCACCGAACAGCGATCCCATTAAAGCGACAGCAGTTGCAGCTGTTTTATTGCGCTCATCTAAAATCGGATTCACTTCAACAAATTCAGCTGAAGTGACGATTTGCGCTTCAGCTAACATTTCCATCGCTAAATGACTTTCACGGTAAGAGAGCCCACCGATCACCGGCGTTCCAACTCCAGGTGCATCATGTGGGTCAAGCCCATCTAAGTCAAGAGACAAATGTACACCGTCTGTTCGTTCTTTTAAATACGCAATCGTCTCTTCCATTACTTTTGTCATACCGAGACGATCAACCTCATGCATTGTATATATTTTGATTCCTTTTTCTTTAATTAATTGTTTTTCGCCTTCATCAAGTGCACGAGCACCGATGATCACAATATTTTCTGGTTTCACTTTTGGACTATATCCACCAATCATCGTTAAAGCTGGATGACCAAGTCCTAAACTTGCAGCAAGCGACATACCGTGAATATTTCCCGAGGGAGACGTTTCTTCCGTGTTTAAATCTCCATGTGCATCGTACCAAATGACGCCTAAATTTTTATAATGTCTAGCCACTCCTGCAAGTGTCCCAATCGCAATGCTGTGATCCCCACCAAGCACTAGTGGGAAACGACCTTTGGCTACAACTTCATCCACCGTAGCGGCTAGTTTTTCATTCGCTTCAGCAACCGCTTTCAAGTTTCGTAATTTTGGATTTGTCACACCTTGAACGCGCTCAGCGCGACCAATTTGAATATCTCCTAAATCCTCAATATCATGATTTAAGTTTTCTAAACGCTCTACTACGCCAGCGTAGCGAATGGCACTTGGCCCCATATCGACACCACGACGTGTTTGTCCTAAGTCCATTGGCACTCCAATAATCGAAATGTTCATCTCGATCTCCTCCCCTTGTTGTATCTGATGTTTATTGTACATGAGGAGAAACAGTTGGCTCAACTCGACAACTTTTTGAATATTTATTCTATAACAAACAGAAAAAAACCTTAGGTAATACCTAAGGTTTTAGTATGGAGCCTATCGGGATCGAACCGATGACCTCCTGCGTGCAAAGCAGGCGCTCTCCCAGCTGAGCTAAGGCCCCATGGAGCGGAAGACGGGACTCGAACCCGCGACCCCCACCTTGGCAAGGTGGTGTTCTACCACTGAACTACTTCCGCAAACAGTGAGCCATGGAGGACTCGAACCTCCGACCCTCTGATTAAAAGTCAGATGCTCTACCTACTGAGCTAATGG